>CALCWL010000397.1 GCA_937906285.1 uncultured Rhodanobacter sp.
ACGATCTCGAACGGCGACACCGGCGCCGACAGGATCTCGTAGATCGTGCCGACGAACTTGGGGAAGTAGATGCCGAACGATGCGTTGGAGATGCTCTGGGTGAGCAGCGACAGCATGATCAGTCCCGGCACGATGAAGGCGCCGTAGCTCACCCCGTCGATGCCGTTCATGTGCGAGCCGATCGCCGCGCCGAACACCACGAAGTAAAGCGAGGTGGAGATCACCGGCGAGACGATGCTCTGCAGCAGCGTGCGCCGCGTGCGCGCCATCTCGAAGCGGTAGATCGCGCGGATGCCGTGAATGTTCATGCGCGCTCCCTGACCAGGTCGACGAAAATGTCCTCCAGCGAGCTCTGGCTGGTTTTCAGATCCTTGAAGTCGATGCCGGCCTCGGCCAGCCGCCGCAGCAGCACGTCGATCCCGCTGTGCTCGTCCTGCGCGTCGAAGGTGTAGACCAGCTGCTGGCCGTCTGCGGACAACTCCAGCGCATCGCCGGCAAGTCCGGCGGGAATCGCCGCCAGCGGAGCCTGCAACTGCAAGGTGAGCTGCCGGCGGCCGAGCTTGTTCATCAGCTCGGACTTGTCCTGCACCAGGATCAGCTCGCCCTTGTTGATCACGCCGATGCGGTCGGCCATTTCCTCGGCCTCGTCGATGTAGTGCGTGGTGAGGATGATGGTGACGCCGGCGGCACGCAAGGTGCGCACCATCGCCCACATGTCGCGGCGCAGTTCCACGTCCACGCCGGCGGTGGGCTCGTCCAGGAACAGGATGCGCGGCTCGTGCGACAGCGCCTTGGCGATCATCACCCGGCGCTTCATGCCGCCGGAGAGGGTGATCATCTTGTTGTCCTTCTTGCTCCACAGCGAGAGGTCCTTCAGCACCTTCTCGATGTACGCCGGGTCCGGCGCCTTGCCGAACAGGCCGCGGCTGAAGCTGACCGTGTTCCACACCGTCTCGAACGAATCGGTGGTCAGCTCCTGCGGCACCAGGCCGATCTGCGAGCGCGCGGCGCGGTACTCGCGCACCACGTCATGGCCGCCGGCCAGCACGCTGCCTTCGCTGGGGTTGACGATGCCGCAGATGATGCTGATCAGGGTGGTCTTGCCGGCGCCGTTGGGGCCGAGCAGGGCGAAGATCTCGCCCTGGCGGATCTGCAGGTCGATCGGCTTGAGCGCCTGGAAGCCTGAGGCGTAGGTCTTGCTGAGCTGTCTGACGTCGATGATCGGCTGCACGCGATCTCCTGGGCCTGGGGAGGGGCGACGGGAACGGGCGATGGTATGCCCTTGGCCGCGCCACGGCCAGCGCGCCGGCAATGCGGCAGATTTTCCGGCGCGTATTCCCCCGCCGTCGCAGGAACCCGCTCGCGGGCTCCTGCGAGAGTGGCGGCAATCGGGATTCCTTCGAGCGGTACCATTCGCGTGAAGCCGAATCCCCCGGAACACGCATGAATTCGATCGAAGTCGCCCTGGCGATGTTGCTGGCCGTGGTCGGCAGCGGCTATCTGGTGCGCATGCTGCCGTTCTCGCTGCCGCTGCCGCTGGTGCAGATCGCCCTGGGCGCGGTGATCGCGGGGGTGTTCAAGCAGGGTGTGGCGCTCGACCCGGACATCTTTTTCCTGCTGTTCCTGCCGCCGCTGCTGTTTCTCGACGGCTGGCGCATTCCCAAGGACGGCCTGCTGCGCGACCGCGGCGCGATCCTGGCGCTGGCGCTGGGCCTGGTGGTGGCCACCGTGGTCGGCGCCGGTTTCATGATCCACTGGATGATTCCGGCGATGCCGCTGGCGGTGGCCTTCGCGCTGGCCGCCATCGTGTCGCCGACCGACCCGGTGGCGGTGTCGTCGATCGCCGCGCGGGTGCCGATCCCGAAGCGGCTGATGCACATCCTCGAGGGCGAGTCGCTGCTCAACGACGCCACCGGCCTGGTCTGCTTCCGCTTCGCGGTGGCGGCAGCGGTAACCGGCGGCTTCTCGCTGCTGGCCGCCTCGCTGACTTTCCTGTGGCTTGCGCTGGCCGGGCTCGGCGTCGGCGTGGGGTTCACGGTGGCGGTGAGCTTCGCGCAGCGCTGGCTGTCGCGGCACTTCGGCCAGGAGGCCGGCTCGCCGATCCTGATCAGCCTGCTGATCCCGTTCGGCGCCTACCTGCTGGCCGAGCGGGTGCATGCCTCGGGCATCCTTGCCGCAGTGGCTGCCGGCATCACCATGAGCTACGTCGAACTCAGCGGCCGCCTGCTGGCGACCACGCGGGTGCAGCGCACGGCGGTGTGGAACACCGTGCAGTTCGCCCTGAACGGGATCATGTTCGTGCTGCTGGGCGAGCAGTTGCCTGCCAGCCTGCGCGGCGCGATGGAATCCGTGGCGCAGAGCGGCCATCGCAATCCGTGGTGGCTGCTCGGGTATGCGCTGGCGATCAACCTCGGGCTGGCGTTGCTGCGGCTGGCCTGGGTCTGG
Organism: uncultured Rhodanobacter sp.; assembly: GCA_937906285.1. GTDB lineage: Bacteria > Pseudomonadota > Gammaproteobacteria > Xanthomonadales > Rhodanobacteraceae > Rhodanobacter. The sequence continues at coordinate 2,446 of CALCWL010000397.1, forward strand.
ATCTCGCTGCGGCTGAACGTGCTCAAGGCGCACCACCATGGCGATCCGGCGCGCAAGCCGCACTGGCGGCTGCTGCTGGCCACCTCGCTGGCCGGCGTGCGCGGCGCGATCACCCTGGCCGGCGTGATGACACTGCCGCTGCTGCTGCCCGACGGCACGCCCTTCCCCGCGCGCGAGCTGGCGATCTTCCTCGCCACGGCGGTGATCCTGCTCTCGCTGCTGGCCGCCAGCATCGGCCTGCCTCCATTGCTGAAGGGCCTGCAGCTGCCGCCGGAGCCGGCGCGGCAACGCGAGGAAAACCTCGCTCGCCGGAGCGCCGCCAACGCGGCGATCGCCGCCGTCGAAAAGGCCCAGCGCGACCTGCTGGGCAAGGCTCCAGCCGGCGATGTCGATACCTACACCAGCGCGGCTACCCGGGTGATCGCCTTGTACCAGCACTGGCTGGACGAAGACTCCTCCAGCGAGGACGAGGCGCGACAGCTGCGCAAGGCCGACGCGGCCGAACGCGAACTGCGCCTGGCCGCGCTGCAGGGCCAGCGCGAGGCGATCTTCGAACTGACGCGTCGCCATCATGTTTCCGACGAAGTCTCGCGTCGACTGGTGCGCGAGATCGACCTGCAGGAAGCCCGCTACCGCCCAGGCTCCTAGACCGAACGCGGAAGTTCCGCGATCCTTCCCTCATTGCGTCACGCACTTCTTGTGGAGCCAGACCATGCGCATGTTCCGCCGGCTGCTGATCGTGGCGAGCATGGCCATTGCCTGGCCCGCTGCCGCCGCCAGCTTGCCGAACCGGCCGGTGCCGTCGCTGGACCTGCATCGCTATGCCGGCCAGTGGCACGAAATCGCGCGCCTGCCGATGTACTTCGAGCGCAAATGTCTGGATGCAGTGATCGCCACCTACACGCCGAACCCCGACGGCACGGTCCATGTCCACAACACCTGCCGCACCGACAAGGGACGGATGTCCGTCGACGGGGTGGCGCGCATCAAGGATGATCAGCCGGCCGCACTGGAAGTGCGTTTCGCGCCTGCCTGGCTGACCTGGCTGCCGATGGCATGGGCCGACTACTGGGTGATCGAGGTGGACGCCGACTACCGGTGGGCGGTCATCGGCGGCCCTGGCCGCAACCACCTGTGGATCCTCTCGCGCCGGCCCACGATGGATCCCGCGTTGTTGCGGACCCTGGTGGAACACTCGCGCCAGCGTGGTTATCCGGTCGACCGGTTGATGATGACCGCACCCGCCGGTGCGCCGGATCGGCCCGCGGGAAGCGCGCCGACGCCGAACGCAACCCCACCCTCCACGGCCGCGGCATCAAGCCCGCGGCACCGGGAACGCGCGGATGATCTCGAACGTCGCGATCGCGCAGGCCGTAGCCACGTTCATCGATGAATGCGCGCCCAGCATGGGGATGTGCACGGTCTGGTCGGAGCGATCCAGCAGGGCCTGGCTCACGCCGCGGCTCTCCGAACCGAGCACCAGGCAGATGCGCTCGTCCGCGGCCACCGCCAACTCGCGGATGTCGATGCTGGCGCTGGTCAGCTCCAGGCTGACGATGCGGTAGCCGCCGGCTTTCAGTTCGTGCAGCAGCGGCAGCGGGTCGGCGTCGTGACGGAACGGTACGTGCTGTTCGGTCGCGCGCGAGGTTCTGCGCAACTTGCGGTTCGGTGGCACCGCCGAAGCGCCGGTGAGGTGGATCATCTCCACGCCCATGGCGTCGGCGATGCGGAACACGCTGCCCACGTTCATCGGCACCTCGAAATCGTGCACCAGGTAGCGCAGCGCGA
>CALCWL010000398.1 GCA_937906285.1 uncultured Rhodanobacter sp.
GCGGGGTCGGAGTCGTAGACGATGCCGGCGCCGGCCTGCACGTGCAGGCGGCCGCCGTGGATCACCGCATTGCGGATCGCGATGGCGGTGTCGGCGTCGCCCCACCAGCCGATCCAGCCGATCGCGCCGCCGTAGATGTTGCGCTTGTGCGGCTCCAGCTCCTGGATGATCTCCAGCGCGCGCACCTTCGGCGCGCCGGAAAGCGTGCCGGCCGGGAAGGTCGCCTTGAGCACGTCCATGTAGCTCAGGCCTTCGCGCACCGTACCCTGCACCTGCGAGACGATGTGCATCACGTGCGAGTAGCGCTCGATCGCGAACGAGTCGCCCACTTCCACGCTGCCGGTCTCGCTGATGCGGCCGAGGTCGTTGCGGCCGAGGTCGATCAGCATCACGTGTTCGGCGCGCTCCTTCGGATCGGCCAGCAACTCCGCTTCCAGCGCGCGGTCCTCTTCCTCCGTGGCGCCGCGCTTGCGCGTGCCGGCGAGCGGGCGCACCACGACCTTGCCGTCTTTCAGGCGCGCCAGGATCTCCGGCGAAGAGCCTACGATCTGCGTCTCGCCCAGGTCCACGAAATACATGTACGGCGAGGGGTTCAGCGCGCGCAGGGCGCGATAGACGTCCACCGGCCGCGCGTGAAAACCCACGCTGAGCCGCTGCGACGGCACCACCTGGAAGATGTCGCCGGCACGGATGTATTCCTTCGCCTGCTCCACCATCGCCTCGAACTCGTCTTTGGTGAACGAGGATTTGAAGTCGCCCTCGTCCAGCGCCACCGAGTGGACCAGTTGGGGATACGAGGCGCCGCCCTGGCGCAGCCGATGGACCAGCGCATCGAGCCGCCGCTGCGCCTGCGCGTAGGCGTGCGGCTGTGACGGGTCGGCGTGCACGATCAGGTACAGCCGGCCTTTGAGGTTGTCGAATACCGCGACTTCCTCGGCCAGCATCAGCAGCACGTCGGGCGTGCCCAGTTCGTCGGCGCGATCCCATTGCGCGAGGCGCGGCTCGATGTAGCCGATCGTCTCGAAGCCGAAGTAGCCGACCAGGCCGCCGGAAAACGCCGGCAGCTGCGGCAACTGCGGCACGTCGTACTGCGTGCGCAGCTTCTCGATTTCCGCCAGCGGATCGTCCAGATGGCGGCGCTCGGTGACCTCGCCGGAATCCTCCACTTCCAGCTCGTGCCCGCGCAGGCGGAACACCCGCTTCGCCGGCAGGCCGATGATCGAATAGCGTCCCCAGGTGGCGCCGCCCTCGACCGATTCGAACAGGAAGGTGTACGGGCCATCGGCGAGTTTCAGGTACACCGACAGGGGCGTGTCGAGGTCGGAGAACACCTCGCGCACCAGCGGGATGCGCGTGTGGCCGCGGGCGGCCAGCGCGTCGAATTCGTCTCGGCTGATGGGGTCGGGAGAGCTCACGGGTCGCGGTTCCGGATGGGTACGAACGGGAAACGGCCATTGTAGGCCAAGCGCAGACCACGCCGCGGCGCGCTTGATACGCCGATGGCGGCGGTCTACTCTCGGCGGTCGGGCTACAGGGGACCGTGCGTGGATCAGTACTGCGTCGTAGTGTGCGGCTTGCGGGCCGGTGCGTCGGACGAGGCTTCGAGGTGGGCGCCGGTGGCGACCGCGCTGAGGATGGAACACGACGAGTTTTTCCGGCGCGTGGTCGCCGCGCTGCCGCGGATCGTGCGCCAGCAACTGGACCGCTCCAGCGCCGAACGCATTGCGCAGTTGCTGCAGAGCCTGCACGTCGATGCCCGCGCGCTCCCGAGCGACGAACAGCTGGTGTACATCGAGCGCGACGGCAGCAGCCGCGGGCCGTTGCCGCGGTCGGCGCTGGACGCATTCATCGCACCCGGCGAGTCGTATCGGCTGCACGGCAGCCTGGCATGGCAGATCTGGCCGGAGCCGCTGGAGCACGAGTCCTCGCCCCCGCCGGCACAGGCCTTCGACGAGGTGATGGCCGCGCCCGTCGAGGAGGCCTTCGCCGCGGCACCCGCCGAGCCGCCCGACGATGAACCGTCTGCCGTGGCCGCGACCTCGTCGCCGAGCCTGCCGCCGCCGTTGCCCACCGCGTCGACGTCACCCGCGAACGACGCGGCGATGCCTGAAGACCAGCCGACGCCCGACCACGCACCGATCGATCCGCCATCGGACGGGCCTCTCGGCGAAGCCGATGTCGCCGCCCCGCCGGACGAAGCCGCCACCCGCCCCCCGCGACGCTCGCGGCTGGGTCGCATGTTGTTGCTGCTGGCACTCGTCGGCGTGGCCGCGTGGGCTTACCTGCACCGGGGCGCCGATACGCACGTCGACGATTCCCCGCCGCCGGCGCCGGTCGGCCACGCACAGCCGGCGAGCAGCAGCACCGCGGCGGCGGCAGCGGCGACCTCGGTCGCGACGGCGCCCGCGATGGCCGCGTCCACCGCGGCGACAAGCGCCCGTTCGACGCCCGCGCCGGCGACGTCGGTCCCGGCCTCCGGCGGCACGACCGCCCTGCCCGCGACGACCGCGACCACGGCGCTACCGGCGGCAACATCCGGCACGACACCCGCCGCATCGTCCAGCACGGCACCGGCACATGCGGCCAGTGCGACGGCCAGGCCCGGCCTGCCCGCGGCGGCTGGCTCGTCACCGCGAAGCTGAAGCTCAGGCGGTTTCGGCTGCCGGCTCCGCCACCATCTCTGCCGGCGCCTGCGCACCACCGGTGAGGTCGAGCAAGGCCTGGTTCTCGCGCATCACCTCGCGCAGGGCCAGCAGCGCCCGCACATTGCGTTCCAGTTCGGCGATCGAGATCGGGAAGAAGTTGTCGTCGCGATCGCTGACCACCCAGCTGCGCGCACGCGCCAGGTCGACCGGGATCTGCGCGGCAT
>CALCWL010000399.1 GCA_937906285.1 uncultured Rhodanobacter sp.
GACCTTGTGCTCCACGAAGTACTGCTGGATGTCGCCCATCATGCGCAGGGCGAATTCGGTGGAGAAGATGCAGGTGTTCTGCGCCTGGTCCTCCTTCAGGATGTCGGCCTGCACGGTGCCGCGCACGCGGGTCAACGTGTCGGCCTTGATACGGGCGTAGGTTTCCGCATCGACCAGCTGGTCGCCGGTCACGCCGAGCAGGCCCAACCCTAAGCCGTCGTTGCCCTTGGGCAGCTCGCCAGAATACTGCGGGCGGCCGTTCGGGTACATCGCGGCGATCTGCTTTTCCGCCGCGGCCCAGCGCGCGGGATCTTCCTTGAGGTGCTTCTCCACGTTCTGGTCGATCGCGGTGTTCATGAACATCGCCAGGATCATCGGCGCCGGGCCGTTGATGGTCATGGACACCGAGGTGCTGGGCGCACTGAGATCGAAGCCGGAGTACAGCTTCTTCATGTCGTCCAGCGTGGCGATGTTGACCCCGGAATTGCCGATCTTGCCGTAGATGTCCGGGCGCGGCGCCGGATCCTCGCCGTACAGCGTGACCGAGTCGAACGCGGTGGACAGGCGCGTGGCGGCGCCGCCCTGGCTCAGGTAATGGAAGCGGCGGTTGGTGCGCTCGGGCGTGCCTTCGCCGGCGAACATGCGGGTGGGGTCTTCGCCGCTGCGGCGGTACGGGTACACGCCGCCGAGGAACACGAGCTGGTCGCCCCAGCTTTCCGTCTTCGGCGGCGCCACCTTGGGGATCTTCTGGTGGCTCAGCGACTCGCGGTAGTTCTCCACGCGGATCAGCTTGTCGCGCACCTTGTATTCGTTGACGTCCTTGGTCACCGACTCGCGCAGCGCCGGCCAGTCGCGCAGCAGGTGGATGGACTCGTGGCTGAGCTCCTTCAGCGCGGCGTTGTAGCGCTGGCGCAGCAGCAGCAGGGTGCGGTCGGTGGCCTCCCCGTCCTGCGGGTGAAGATCCTCGCCGTGGTACAGCTCCAGCGGCTTCGGCAGCCTGGCGTCGCCCAGTTCCTTCAGCGACTCGTAGTAGTGCTGCGCCTTGCTGGCGGCTTCGGCCTGGTGCGCGACCGAGGCGTTGATGCCGCGCCCCTGCTCGGCGATCTCGGCCAGGTAACGCACGCGGCTGCCGGGGATCAGCACGGTGGCGCGCGGCTCCTTCAGCGTGGTGTCGAGCTGCGGCGTCCACTTCTCCGCCGGCAGGGCGAGCTTTTCGCGCATCAGCCCGCACAGGTTGGTGAACATCCAGGTCACGCCGGGGTCGTTGAACTGGCTGGCGATGGTGGGATACACCGGCACGTCCTCGTCGGCCACCTTGAACGCGGTGCGGTTGCGCTTCCACTGCTTGCGCACGTCGCGCAGCGCGTCCTCGGCGCCGCGCTTGTCGAACTTGTTGAGCACGATGAGCTCGGCGAAGTCGATCATGTCGATCTTCTCCAGCTGGCTGGCCGCGCCGTAGTCGCTGGTCATCACGTAGACCGGGAAGTCGACCAGGTCGACGATCTCCGAATCGCTCTGGCCGATGCCGGCGGTCTCGACGATGACCAGGTCGTAGGGCTGGCTCTTGAGGAAGTCGATGCAGTCGTGCAGCACGGTGTTGGTAGCCGCGTGCTGGCGGCGGGTGGCCATCGAGCGCATGTAGACGCGATGGCTGCGCAGCGAGTTCATGCGGATGCGGTCGCCGAGCAATGCGCCACCGGAACGGCGGCGGGTGGGATCGATGGCGAGCACGGCGATGCGCATCTCGGGGAACGCATGCAGGAAGCGCAGCAGCAGTTCGTCGACCACCGACGACTTGCCGGCGCCGCCGGTGCCGGTGAGGCCGAGTACCGGGGTCTGCTTGCCGGCCAACTTCCATTCCTTGCGCAGGCGTTCCAGTTCGCTCTCGCCATAGCTGCCGCCTTCCAGGCTGGTCAGCACATGGCCGATGCTGATCTCGTCATCGACGTCGGGCGTGGCATGGCTGGCCGCTTCGCGCCGGGTGAGGCGCGATTCGCGGCCCTGCTGCGCGCGGCGGATCACGTCCTGGATCATCTCGACCAGGCCCAGCCTCATGCCATCGTTGGGGTGGTAGATGCGCTCGACGCCGTAGGCTTCCAGCTCGCGGATCTCTTCCGGCGTGATGGTGCCGCCGCCGCCGCCGAACACGCGTACGTGGCCGGCGCCGCGCTCGCGCAGCATGTCCACCATGTACTTGAAGTACTCGACGTGGCCGCCCTGGTAGGACGAGGTGGATCACCTCCGCGCCCTGCGACTGGATGATCCGCCGCATGATGTTGATCGCCGCGTCGTGGCCATCGAACAGGCTGGCCGCGGTGACGAAACGCAATGGGGTGGTTTCCGTCTGCGGGGCGCTGGCGGGGACGTGCTTGGCGGGGGAACTCATGGCAACTCCGGACATCGTGTGCTTGAACCCCGCGATTCTAGTGGGAATCGGCATCAAGGGCTTGGACGGGGTCAGCCTGATGCGAAGCGCACCGGGGTGGTCCTCCGGTATCCGGCGGCCCCCCACGTGGTGGCTCCAACCACGCTTTGCCGACATACTCGGCTACAGACGGGTGGTGCCATACGCCTGCCGAGCAAGGCGAGCGGGTATGGACCGCGGCAGTGCGCGGCGCCAGGCGACTTCAACGCAATGGAGGAATGCACGCATGAAGAAGGTGATATTCGCCGCAGTCTTCGCCCTGGCCGCGATGGCCGCACAGGCCAGCTCCGTCAAGGATCTCGAATACTCCGCTGTCATCGAGGGCAGCATCGTGGTGGCCAAGGATGGTTCGGTGCGGACCACGCAGATCGATGAGTCCGAGAAGTACGGTCCCATCGCCGAGATGGTGCGCAAGGCCGCGCTGAAGTGGCGCTTCCAGCCCGTGCTTCGCCATGGCGAACCGGTGGTGGCGAAGGCCAGCATGCATGTCCGCGTCGTGGTCAAGAAATTGTCCGAGGGCCGCTATGCGGCACGCGTCACGGGCGCGACGTTCGGCGATGACGACCCCGTGCCCACGGACGAGTTGCGATATTCAAAAAGTCAGCGGGTCATGCCGGTCTACCCCGCCGCCCCGGCCAAAGCCCGCGTGGACGCCACGGTGTACGTGGTGCTGCGCGTGGATCGCAGCGGCCACGTCGCCGATGCCGTAGCCGAGCAGGTGAACCTTGGCAGTCCCGGGGCCGAAGTTCTGGCGCGCAGATACCGCCGCGCCTTCGCCGAGGCGGCACTCAAGGCGACGCGCCGGTGGACTTTCGAGATCCCCACCACGGGCGAGCTGGCCGCCAGCTCGGACTGGACCGCCCGCATCCCGATCCATTTCCACGTCGAGTCACCGCGCCACGCCGATACCGTGCCGGTCTGGCAGACCTACGTTCCCGGACCGTACACGCCCGCCCCATGGGCCCACCGCCAGGGGCAGGATGGCGGTGATGCCATTGCCGAGGGCGCGCTGCAGACCGAAGGCACCGGCCCGGTACTGCTCAGCAAGCTGGACCAGGGCTGACAAGCGGCGAATGGCGCCCCCCGGTGCCGCGCGCGGCGCTGCCCGGGGATACGCATTGGTGTTGACCACGCCGCCGCAGGCGTGGTCAGGCCTCGTCGCAGACGAGGTCCGGCGAACCCACCACGCGTGCGCCCACCGTTTCCCCGCGCAGGAACGCAAACGCCGCGTCGATCACCTCGGGCGCATCGAGCACGCGGCGGTGGCCAAGGCCTTGGGTGGTGTACAGCCGCGCGCCGGTACAGAACCGGGCGTAACGCTCGCCCTCGCCCCACGGCACGTCGGTGTCGTCGAGATCGTGCACGACCAACGTGGGCTGGCCGAGTGCCGCCAGGTGACGATGCACCTGCAGTTGTTCGACGCTGACGCCGGTGCGGCGCAGCAGCCAGTCGTAGAACGGTCGGCGCAGGTGCGGGCCCAGGCACACGAAGCGGAAGAACCGGCTTGCGGCGGCTTTCATGTCCGCCGCCGGCGCCAGCAGGATCAGCCGGTCCGCATGCCAGTCCCCATCCTGCGCAAGGGTGACCGCCGCGCCGCCCAGCGAGTGGCCGACTGCCAGCGCGGCGTTGCCGTAGCGCGCGCCAATCGCGCGGATCGTGACGATGAATTCCGGCAGCGTGCACAGTTTGCCGGTGCTGTGGCCATGGCCGGGCTGGTCGAAGGTGACCACGGCCAGGCCCTGCGCGCGCAGCCGCGCCACCCACGGCAGGAAGCGCAGGCCGAAGCTGGACCAGCCGTGCGCCAGCA
>CALCWL010000400.1 GCA_937906285.1 uncultured Rhodanobacter sp.
GTGCCGTAGCCGCGCGGGTGCAGGCCGTCGAGGCTGCCGTCGGAACAGATGTTCGCCTGCGGCCAGGCGATGAACTTCGCGATGTCGCGCTCGTCCATGCTGCGGCTGATGACCTGCGCGGTGCTGTGGGCCGCTTCCGATTCGCGGATCAGGGCCATCACCGTATCCGCGTCGTCGGTGCCGCGCAGGTGCGCGATATCGGCCACGCTCTTGCCGACCAGGTCCGGTTCGGGCTTGAACTGCGACAGGCGCAGGCCGTCGGCCGGGGAGAGGTGCTTGAGCACGAATTCGGCGGTCGCGCGGTTGCCGAAGTCGCGCTCGGGCCACAGCACGATCAACTCGCTGTGCCAGCTGTCGTAGGGATAGACGTCGAGCGTCGCGTCGACGCCTTCGGCGCGCGCCTGGTCGAGCATGCCCAGGAAGCGGTCGGCCTGGCCCCACCAGTCGGTCATCGCCAGCTTGGCGTGGCTGACCTGCACCGGGATCTTCGCCTCGCGACCGATCGTCAGCAGTTCGTCGAGCGCGCCCCAGACCTTGCGGTCCTCGCTGCGCATGTGGCTGATGTAGCGGCCCCCGTAGGGCGCGACGGCGTCGGCGAGCGCGAGCACCTCGGCGCGCGTGGAGTAGAGGCCCGAATCGTATTCAAGGCCGGTCGACAGACCGAGCGCGCCGGCCTTCATGTCGGCGGCGAGCAGCTGGCGCATCGCCTGCAGCTGCGCTGGCGTCGCTGCGTGGCTGGCGTCGGCGCCCATCACCTTCTCGCGCAGCGAGTTGTGGCCCGCGTACGAGGCGATGTTGATCGCCGCCGGCGTGGCGTCGTAGCGGCGGAACAGATCGGCGATCGGCTCCTGCGAGAAGCCGTCCTGGCCGATGACGATCGTGGTGACGCCCTGGCTGGTCACCGGCAGCGCGTCGAGCTGGCTGTCGAGGCCGCGGTCGTGGTGGCTGTGCGTGTCGATGAACCCCGGCGCGAGCACTAGCCCGCGGGCGTCGACCACCTGTTCGCCGCGCTGCGGTGCGAGTTCGCCGATGGCGGCGATGCGGCCATCGGCGACGCGCACGTCGACCTGCCGCGCCGCGGCGCCGGTGCCGTCGACGACGACGGCATGGCGCACGATGAAGTCGGCCGCTGCCGCATGGCCGGCTGGCAGCACGGCCAGCGGCGCGATCAGCAGCAGTGACACCAGTGTTCGGTTCGTCATGGCATCGGTTCTCCGGAAAAACATGCGGCTCAACCCCACAGCGCCGCGCTGGGCGGTGAGACGAGGCCACGCTGGTAGTGCAGGCCCGGGTCGCGGTCGCGGCCGATGAGCAGCGGGCCATCGAGGTCGACAAAGCGTGCGGCACCGGCGACGAGCGTCGCCGGCGCCATGCCGAGCGACGTCCCCTCCATGCAGCCCACCATCAAGCCGAAGCCGAGCTGGCGCGCGCGGGCGGTCATGCGCAGCGCCTCGGTCAGACCACCGGTCTTGTCCAGCTTCACGTTGACCAGGTCGTAGCGGCCGCACAGCGCGTCGAGGTCGGCGCCGACGTGGGCCGACTCGTCGGCACAGACCGGCACGCGGCGCTTGATCCGCGCCAGCGCGTCGTCCTTGCCCGCGGGCAGTGGCTGCTCGATCATCGCGACACGCGCGGCCTGCAGCGCCGGCATGACGCCGTCAAGCAGCGCCGGGTCCCAGGATTCATTCGCGTCGATGATCAGGGTCGCGGCCGGAGCGGCGTCGCGCACGGCCGCGACGCGGGCGACGACGTCGTGCACATCGAGCTTCAGCTTGATCAGGGCGCGGTCGCCGTCGGTGGCGACGATCGCGCGCGCCTTGTCCGCCTGCTGCGCCGCCTCGCCCACGCTGATGGTCTGCGCGGTGCGCACCTGGCCCGGGGCGGGGATTCCGGCCAGCTCCCAGACACGCCGCTTCGCCAGTTTCGCGCGCAGATCCCAGAACGCACAGTCGACCGCGTTGCGCGCGGCGCCGGCCGGCACGCGATCGTGGATGCGGTCCCAGGACTCGCCGCGGGCGAGGCGGGCGAGCAGTTCGCGCACGGTCTTCATTACGCCGTCCACGCTCTCGCCGTAGAACGTCGTGGGCGTGCATTCGCCGCGGCCGATGGCGCCATCGCACGACAGCGTTGCCACGATGACGTCGGCATGCAGGTAGGTCTCGTGCGCGATGACGAATGGCGCGGCGAGATCCCAGCGTTCGTGGCGAACTTCGGTCTGCATGCAAGCCGGCCTCTGGACGTGGATGCACAATTTATATCATAGTAACTTCCATGAAAGAAAAATTGCAAACAGCGGATGGCGACGAACCGGAGCTGGCGCGCACGCTCGGCCCGCTCCAGTTGACGATGATCGGTGTCGGCTGCGTCATCGGGGCCGGCATCTTCGTCATGACCGGCACCGCGGCGGCGACCCATGCCGGGCCGGCGGTGGTGCTGTCGTTCGTGGTGGCGGCGATCGCCTGCGGCTTCACCGCGTTCTGCTATGCCGAGCTTGCCGGCACGATGCCGCTGTCCGGTTCGAGCTATTCGTATGCGTTGCTCACGTTCGGCCGCTTCACCGCGTGGTGCGCCGGCTGGCTGCTGCTGCTCGAGTACGGCATTGCCGCGGCGACCGTCGCGGTCGGCTTCGCCGGCTACGCGGTGGCGTTGCTCGACCAGTTCGGTCTGCACCTGCCGGCGTCGATCACCACACCGATGCTCGACTTCCGCGCCGACGGCGGCAGCAACCGCCTGCAGTTCGGCGGCGGCATCAACCTCGTCGCCGCCGGCGCGATCCTGGTGGTGACGGCTGTCCTGTTGCGCGGGGTGACGCAGTCGTTCGCGTTCAACACGGCCATCGTGCTGCTCAAGATTGCTGCGCTGGTCGCCTTCGTGCTGGTCGGCATCGCCTTCATCGACCCGGCCAACCTCACGCCGTTCGTGCCGCCGGCGCGGGGCGATTTCGAGTTCGGCTGGCCCGGCGTGCTGCGCGGCGCCTCGGCGATCTTTTTCGCCTATGTCGGCTTCGAGACCGTGTCCACCAGCGCGGCCGAGGCGCGCAACCCCCAGCGCGACCTGCCGATCGGCATCTTCATGACGCTGGCGGTCTGCACGGTGCTGTACATGGCCGTCGCCGCGGTGATGACCGGCATCGTGCCCTACGCCCGGCTCGGCGTCGCCGACCCGATTGCCGTCGCCGTCGACGCGATGCAGCTGCCGATGTTCGGCATCGCGGTCAAGTCCGCTGCGGTGATCGGCCTGCTTTCGGTGCTGCTGACGTCGATCTACGGACAGACCCGCATCTTCTACGCGATGGCGCGCGATCGCATGCTGCCGCCGGTGTTCGCGCGGATCGACGGCAGGACGCGCACGCCGCAGGCCGGTACCATCTATACCGGCGTGGCCATGGCCTTGCTCGCGGCGTGCCTGCCGATCAGCCTGCTCGGCGACCTGATCAGCCTCGGCACGGCGGTCGCGTTCGCGATCGTCTGCGCGGCGGTCATGCGCTTGCGCGTGGTCGAGCCCGATCGCCCGCGTTCGTTCCGGGTGCCGCTGGGCGGCATCCGCGTGCGTGGCTGGTGGATCGGCATCATTCCGGC
>CALCWL010000401.1 GCA_937906285.1 uncultured Rhodanobacter sp.
CGTGCTGAACATGGACGAGGCGTACAAGGCGGTGAACTGGAAGACGATCTTCGTGGTCGCCTGCCTGATCCCGCTGGGCTGGTCGATGGACGCCACCGGCACCGCCGCCTGGCTTGCGCAGCTGGTGTTGACGCATCTTGGCGGCGTCGCGCCGTGGGTGCTGCAACTGTGCGTGGCGTTGCTCACCCTGCTCTTTGCCCAGGTGATGTCCAACGTGGGCGCCACCGTGATGATGGTGCCGGTGGCGATCAGCGTGGCGGTGGCCACCGGCGCCAATCCGGCGGCCTATGCGCTGATCGTGGCGGTGTCCTCCTCCAACACCTTCCTGATCAGCGCCGGCCACCCCGCGCTGATGATGGTCACCGGCCCCGGTGGCTACAAGGGCAAGGATTTCCTGCGCGTCGGCGCGCCGCTGACGGTTCTGATGCTGGTGGCGACGCTGCTGATGGTGAACCTGATGTTCCGCTGAGCAGCCGGGATTCGGGAGTCGGCGAACTTCAGGGCAGCGCGGCGGGATCGAGGCAGATGAAGCCGTCGACCACCCGCAGCGGCACGGCGCGCAGTGACTGGCCGCGGCAGGGACCGCCGGTGCACAGGCCGTCGGCCTGGTTGAAGACGGCGCCGTGCACCGCGCAGATCAGGCTGTCGTTCTTCAGCAGGAACTTGCCCGGCGCGTAGTCGAGCCGGTTGCCGGCGTGCGGGCAGATGTTGAGATAGCCGTTGATCTGCCCGCCCCGGCGCAACAGGATCAGGCTCTCCTCGCCGTCGGCCAGCATCGCATCCACCGCGGTGGCGCCACCATCGGGCACCTGCTCCAGCGGGCATACGGCCTGCGGATGCGACGATCCGGTCTGCTTCACTGTATCCATCGGCACTTGCCTCACGGTTCGCGAGGCCCCATCGTGGTAGCGTAAGTCGTTGATTTTAACACACGAGTTTTTAACACATGCGTCTCTACCTGCATTCCATGCGAGCCAAGGGATTCCCCTTGGGACGCCGTCCCCGTCACCCGCTGGCGCGCTTCCTGTCGCTGCTGCTGGGACTGGCCGTGATCGGCGTGCTGCTGGTATTCGGCCTGGTGGTGTCGGGCGTGCTGCTGGTCGGCGGCGCGATCGTGCTGGCGATTCGCCAGTGGAAGCTGGGACAGGCGCCGGCGACCGAGCCGGACCGAGGTGCGGGCAAACCCCAGCCGGCGGTACTGGAAGGCGAGTTCCGGGTGATCCACCAGGGCCGCCCCGTCACCCACTGAACCTAGCACCGATCTGCAGGAGCGCGCCCTGTGCGCGATGCCTTCCGTCACGTGACGGAGAGCATCGCGCACAGGGTGCGCTCCTGCAGCTTGCGCGGAGATAATGCGGCTCCCTCTGCGATCATTCCCCATGCCCGAGATTCCCGCCTCCGTCGCGGCCCAAGCGCCGCGCCCCTTGACTGATCCCCGTTTCCTGATTCCGCTGGGGTTGTTCGCGCTTTACGTGATCTGGGGTTCGACCTATCTGGGCATCCGTTTCGCGCTGGAAAGCTACCCGCCGTTCCTGCTCGCCGGCGTGCGTTTCCTCGGTGCCGGCATCGCGCTGTACGGCTTCCTGCGCTGGCGCGGGATGGCGCCGCCGACACCCTTGCAATGGCGCAACGCGGCGATCACCGGCCTGCTCCTGCTCGGCATGGGCAACGGCCTGGTGTGCTTCGCCGAAGAACGGGTGAGCTCGGGCGTCGCCGCGGTGGCGGTGGCCAGCATGCCGCTGTTCGCCGCGCTGTTCGCCGGCATGTACGGCGAGTGGCCGCACCGGCGCGAGTCGATCGGCCTGGCGATCGGCTTCGCCGGCGTGATCGTGCTCAACCTGGGCAGCAGCCTGGCCGGTTCGTCGCTCGGCGCGGCCGCCCTGCTGCTGGCCGCCGCGGCATGGGCGTTCGGCTCGGCGTGGAGCCGCCGCCAGACGATGCCGCCCGGCCCGATGAACACCGCCGCGCAGATGCTGTGCGCCAGCCTTGCCTTGCTCGTCGTGGGCTTCGCCAGCGGCGAGCACCTGCCCGCGCATCCGACTGCCCGCGCCACGCTGGCGCTGATCTATCTGGCGGTGTTCGGTTCGATCGTCGCGTTCAGCGCCTACCTGTACGTGCTCAAGCATGCGCGCCCGGCGCTCGCCACCAGCTACGCCTACGTCAACCCGCCGGTGGCGGTGCTGTTCGGCGTGCTGCTGGCCGGCGAGCACGTCGGGTCGTTCGAGCTCGTCGGCATGGCAATCATCCTGACCGGCGTGGCGGTGATCACGCTGGGCCGAGCGCGCGGCAACAGCGGACCTTCATCACCGCGGCTCAACTTCGGCGGGCGCGCTCACTGAGGTTTGCGGGGAAACCGCTTGCGGTGGCAGCGAGAATGCCGGACATGGACCACCTGCATCCGGCAGCGCCTGCATCCACGCGAGCAGCGGAGGGACCAGCCGGCCGGCACGCAGCGGCAGGGTAAGATGCCCTTCGCCCGGGACCTCCACATAGCTCGCCCGTGAAGAACGACGACTCAGCGCCGTCAGTGCCTCACCGGAAACCAGCACGTCACGATTGCCGCGCAGGATCAGCGTGCAGTTTGAAGTCCGGGCCAGCGCATCGGCAGGATTGACGTGCTCCAGATCGACGTCCAGCTTCCGGCTCGCTCGAGCGATTGCCGCGTTGATCTCGCCCGGAGTGATCCAGCGCACCAGCCACTTGTATCCAAACAGGCCGCTGCCCGGTGCACGACGAATGACGTCAGCGGCATTCGCATACGGCTCCAGCGCCATCACACCGCGCAGGCCGGGCAGTTGCGGCGCGGCGAACAGCGCCACCGTGGCGCCATAGGAAGCGCCCAGAAGATACAACGGCCCCGGCAGGCGATGCTTCGCCTGCAGGTCGCGCACCAACTCGGCGATGTCGCCTGCCTCTCTTGGCCCGTAGCCCACCGGAGCCCGCGAGGAATCACCCTGGCTGCGCAGGTCCGGCATCACCACCTTGTAGCCCGCCGCGGCGAAGTACAGCCCCCATGGCATCATGGCGGTGCCGCTCATGCTCCATGGATGCAGCAGCACGACGCTGCCCTTGATGGCGATCGGACTCGGTTTGAGCGGTCCATCGCCGAAGCTCATGGTGAACGAGAAACTGTTGCCCCGCTTGCCGTTCGGCTGGCTCTGGAAATTCTGCTTGATCTGATAGGCCCGGGGTGGCGCGATCCAGTACGCCATGCTCACACCATCAGGAAGCTCCGCAGTGTCGCGAGCAAACCCCATCTTCAGCAACATCTCGTCGAGCGAACGAAACGAGCCACCGGCATGCCCTGGCCGCTCGATCTGCCGTGCCACGAACGTGGTACATCCGCTCAAGCTCAACGTCGCCAACAACCACAACCACCGTCTTCCGCGACGCATGCCATCCCCTTCGCATCGGTCACTCGCAGCGATAGTACTTCGATATCGCTGCCCTCGCTGCCTGTTGCGATCGAGGTGCCGGCGCATCAGGTGGGCATTGCGTATCCGACCATGGTTGACTTGCCCACCGGGCCATCCCGGCGCGAGGATGGCGCGATCAAGGCGGAGAACGGCATGAACGCATCGCAGGATGGCTGGATGGCACGCGCGGCCCTGCGCAGCGCGGCATGGGCGGAGCGCTGGTTTCCGGATGCGTGGGTGTTCGCCGCGCTGGGCGTGCTGGTGGTGGCGCTGGCGGCATTCGCCTTCGGCGCCACGCCGACGGCGACAGTCACCGCGTTCGGCGACGGTTTCTGGAGCCTGATCCCGTTCACCATGCAGATGGCGTTCGTGGTGATCGGCGGCTACGTGCTGGCCACCGCGCCGGTGGTGGCGCGCTTCATCGACGTGCTGGCGCGCGCGCCGCGCACGGGCCGCGGCGCGGTGGTGTACATCGCGCTGGTCAGCATGCTGGCCTCGCTGCTGTCGTGGGGCTTCTCGCTGGTGTTCGGCGGGTTGCTGGTGCGCGCGTTGGCGCGCCGCAGCGACCTGCGCATGGATTACCGCGCCGCGGGCGCGGCGGCGTATCTCGGCCTGGGCGCGATCTGGGCGATGGGCCTGTCCTCGTCGGCGGCGCAGCTGCAGGCGAACCCGGCCAGCATGCCGCCGGGCCTGCTGGCGATCACCGGCGTGCTGCCCTTCAGCCAGACCATTTTCCTGTGGCAGTCGATCGTGCTGACCGCGGTGCTGATCGTGGTGTCGCTGCTGGTGTGCTGGTTCACCGCGCCATCGGATGCCAACGCGCGCACCTCGAAGGATTTCGACATCGGCGAAAGCTCCACGCCCGCGTTGCCGCCGCGCACGCGCCCGGGCGAGTGGCTGGAATACAGCCCGCTGCTGGCGCTGGCGATCGGCCTGCTGGGGTTGGGCTGGCTGGGCTACGAGTTCGCCACCAAGCCGGCGGTGACCGCGATCGCCAATCTCAACACCTACAACTTCCTGTTCCTCACGCTCGGCATCCTGCTGCACTGGCGCCCGCGCAGCTTCCTCGACGCGGTGCATCGCGCCGTGCCGAGCACCGCCGGCGTGCTGATCCAGTTTCCGCTGTACGGCGGCATTGCCGCCCTGCTCACCCACGTGCCCGGCGCCGACGGTTCCACGCTGGCACACCGGTTGTCGAACCTGTTCGTGCACATCGCCGGTCAGGAAAGTTTCCCCGCGGTGATGGGCGCGTACTCGGCGATCCTCGGCTTCTTCGTGCCCTCCGGCGGCGGCAAGTGGCTGGTCGAGGCGCCGTACGTGATGCAGGCGGCGAACGACCTGCACGTGCATCTCGGCTGG
This sequence comes from uncultured Rhodanobacter sp., assembly GCA_937906285.1. Taxonomy (GTDB): domain Bacteria; phylum Pseudomonadota; class Gammaproteobacteria; order Xanthomonadales; family Rhodanobacteraceae; genus Rhodanobacter. The sequence goes on from CALCWL010000401.1 coordinate 4,776, forward strand.
GCGGTGCAG
>CALCWL010000402.1 GCA_937906285.1 uncultured Rhodanobacter sp.
TTGCCGCGCAGCGAGGGGTCCAGGTTCATGTGAGCCAGGTCGTACTCGGTGATGAAGAACGGCGTGGCGAAATCGTAGTAGCCGTTGAGCGAGAGCACCTTGAGATTCGGATTGGTGCGCATCGCATGCGCCAGGTCACCGGCCACGTAGGGCAGCGGCAGCGCGCGGCGCATGCCGGAGACGGCGTGCTTCCAGTCCCAGCCTTGGATGATCTTGCCGTAGGTGGGGCGGTAGTCGAGCTGGCTCTGGTAGTCGAGCTGGTCGGCGAGGTAGTCATGGAAGGCGCTGACGAAGGCGCCGCTGATGCCGGTGTCGGAAGGGTCGTACTCCGGCGTCTCGCCGGCGGCGTCCGGGTCGGTGCCGGTGAAGCGGGCATCGTAGCGGCCCAGGGTGAGGCGCTGGTCGCGCAGCAGCTCCTTGCGGAAACGGCTGGGGCTCACGCGCAGGTTGGCCTGCTTGATGTATTGCACCGGCAGGCCGGTGAAGCCGGCCATCTGCGTGGCGATCGCGTCGAACTGTGCGGCGGGCAGGTCCTGCCCCAGTGCCAGCGCGGAGGCGTACGGGCCGCGCGCCCAGGCGCGGGCCTGGTCGACAAAGGTCTTCAGTTCGGCGGGTTTGTTGGTGACCTTGTCGTGGTACCACGCGGCGGCGGCGAAGCTGGGCAGGTAGCCGACATAGCTCTCGTCGTAGCCCGGCATGCGGATCGCGTAGTTGAGGATCGAGGACATCAGGATCACGCCGTTGAAGGCCATGCCCTTGTCCTGCAGTGCATCGACCAGCGCGGCCGAGCGGGTGGTGCCGTAGCTCTCGCCGTACAGGAACTTGGGCGAGTTCCAGCGCCGGTTGAGGGTGACGTAGCGCTCGATCGCGCGGCTGAAGGCGGAGATGTCCTGGTCCACGCCCCAGAAGTCCTTGCCGGTGGCCTTGCCCAGTGGGCGCGAATAGCCGGCGCCGACCGCGTCGATGAAGACCAGGTCGGTCTTGTCGAGCAGGCTGTCGCCGTTGGCCACCAGGTGGTACGGCGCCGGCGCGGTGGCCTGCGGGCTGGCCGTCTCGATGCGCACCGGGCCGAGCGAGCCCATGTGCAGCCACACGCTCGAGGAGCCCGGGCCGCCGTTGTAGAGGAAGGTCAGCGGGCGACGCGAAGGCTTGCCGTCGTCGACCGTGTAGGCGACGTAGAACACGCTGGCCTGCGGCTGCTGCTTGTCGTCGCGGATGATCAGCGTGCCGGCGGTGGCGGTGTACTTGAGCGTGCGCCCGCCGATGGCGACGCTGTGCTGCGTGCGCACGGCGGTTTCGTGGGTCGGGATGCGGGCGTCGCCGGGGTCGTGGGCGGCACTGGATGCCGCCTTGGCCGGCGCGGCATCGGCGGCATGGGCGGCGGGCAGGCCGGCGAGCGCAAAGACGCCGGCCAGCAGCAGCGAAACGAGGTGGCGCATCGGATTCCCCTGACGGACGAGCACAGCGTTCGAGTATGCGACGCCGTGCCGACGCGCGACCGTGACAAAAGTACTGGTCGCACCGCTCGCCGGACGGTTCAGTCGCCCGACATCGCCATCGCCGCGTTCCACATCGCGCGGGTCAGTGGCCGGTTCTCGTGCGGCGTCTGCAGCACGATCAGGGTGGTGGTGCTATTGCTGGCGCCGGTCTTGAGCAGGCGGTCCAGCACCGATTCGAGATGGCCGGTGGACATCGCCACCACGTGCAGCAGGGCCGAATCCTCGCCGGCCAGGCGGCGGCATTCGAGCACTTCGGGAATGTCCTCGACCAGGCTGCCGATGCGTGCGCAGGTGATGCCGTCGCAGCGCAGGCGCACCATCGCGCTCAGCGCATAGCCGAGCCGGCGCGGGTTGACCGTGGCGTGGTAGCCGCTGATCACGCCGGCATCCTCCAGCCGCCGCACGCGTTCGGCCACCGCGGGCGCGGACAGGCGCACCAGCCGGCCGAGTTCGGCAAAGCCCAGCCGCGCGTCGCGCTGCAGCGCCTCCAGCAATTGCCAGTCCTTGCCGTCCAGCGCGGGTCGACTATCGGTCGGTTTCGATTCCAAGGTGAAGACCTCGTTCTTCGTTTTGATCGGCGGCGAAACATCGCGATTCCGCCGCGAGGCATTATTCACCGGCGCCATCGCCAGGACTAGGATGCGCGCTTCCCCGCTGGAGAATCCCCCGATGGAAACCGCTCAACGTCTCGATGGCCGCGCCCTCTTCGCCATCGCGATCGCCCTGCTCACCTGGTCGTCGGCGTATGCCGCGATCGCCTACGCGCTGCCCGCGTTCACCCCGGGCGAGGTGGCCTTCGCGCGCCTGCTGATCGGCTCGCTGTGCTTCGCCGCGCTGTTGTGGGTGAAGCGCGTGAGGCTGCCGGCGCTGCGCGACTGGCCGCAGCTGGCCCTGCTCGGCGTGCTCGGGCTGACCGTGTATCACCTGTGCCTGAACTACGCCGAGACGCGCATCGCCAGCGGCACCGCCTCGATCCTGATCTCGCTGGTGCCGGCGGCCACGGCGGCGGTGTCGGCGCTGTGGATCGGCGAACGGCTGGCCGCACGCACGTGGCTCGGGCTGGCGGTGGCCCTGCTCGGCACGGTGCTGGTGGTATTCGCCAGCGGACAGCGCGTGGAGGTCGATCCGCACGCCTTGCTGGTGCTGGTGTGCGTGGCCGTCTCGGCGGTCTTCTTCGTCGGCCAGAAGGCGCTGTTCTCGCGCAGCAGCATGGTCGGGGTCACCGCGTTCGCGATGTTCGCCGGCACGCTCGGCGCGTTGCCGTTCGGCTGGCATCTGCCGCAGGCGCTGGCGGCGGCCTCGTGGGCGCACATCGGTGCGTTGTTGTGGTTGGGCATCGCGCCGACCTTCGTCGGTTATCTGGCCTGGAACCTGGCGGTGAACCGCGCCTCGGCCTCGCAGGTCAGCAGCTTCATCTACCTGTCGCCGCCGATCGCGCTGCTGATCGGCTGGCTGTGGCTGCACGAGGTGCCCGGTGCGCTGGTGCTGGTCGGCGGCGCGATCACCATCGGCGGCGTGGTGCTGGCCAATGCGCGGCGCCGACCGGCGCCACCGGTGGCCAGCGCGGTGTTGCCGGTGTCCTCGTGCGAGCAGTCTTGAGGACGAGGCGATGAGCGTGACCGATCTCCCCGGCGTCGCCGCGCAACTGGAGCAGGCGTGGCGCTCGACACGGGTCGCCGGCATCGGCGGGGCCAACTTCAAGCTCACGCGCATGGATGCGCAGGCATACCCGAGCGAGACGCACGACTACGCCGAAGGGCTGCTGGTGCTGGAGGGCGAACTGCACCTGGAACTGGCCGGCGCGCCGCTGGTCGTGCGCGCCGGCGAACTGTGCGTGGTGCCGGCCGGCGTGCCGCACGCGGTAAGCGCAGGGAGTCGTGGCACGCTGCTGATCGTGGACAGCTGACCGGCGTTTCAGTGCGCCGTTCAGCTGTCGAGCCGGTGCAGCCGGATCACGTGCGGGTCATCGGCGTGTTCCAGCAGCAGGCATTGCACGCGCTCCTGCCATGCCCGGCCGAAGGCCGCGCGCTGTTCCGCGCTGACCGCCGGATCGAGCGCGCCGCCGAGCAGCGGTCGCAGGTTGGCGGGTGCCGGCACGCTCGACAGATCCAGCTCCACCGCCACGCTGGCGCCGGTGTCGCGGCGACGAACCTGCACCGCGGCATGTTCGGCCGCATCGGCATAGCTCAGCAGCGACTGGCGCGCGTAGTGCCCGGCGATGCCGTGGAAGCCGTTGGCGCCGGCCGCCCCGGTGATCAGGGTGAAGACCTGGCCGATCACGCCGTTGACGCCCTCGCTCTCCGGCCCCGGGATGAGCACCTCGACGCCGCCGCGCTCGGCCGGGCCGTCCGGATACAACGCGCGCAACGCGGCGCGCGCCATCAGGTAGGCGCCGGCGACGGTGGGGCAGGAGTGGCCGGCCAGCCGCACCGCGTCGATGTAGCGGTAGTCGAGCAGGCCGTTATCGGCCGCGCCCAGGAACGCCGCCAGCGGGTCGCGCATCGGGATCGGCGGCGCCTGGTCGAAGAATGCCGGAGTACCCATCATTCGTCCGGCAAGCCGGTGATGCCGAAGTCGATCACGATGGCGCCGGGCTCGCGCTGGCGGTAGGCCACGGTGAGGTTGTCGCCGAGGCGGTCGCGCAGCTGCGCGATCAGCGGCAGCGGGTCGTGGTCGTTGACGAAGCGCATGGTTTCGCCCGAACGCAGCACGCCGATCGCGCCGAAGATCGCGGAATGGCGGAAACGGCGGGCCACGCCGCGGGCGTCGAACAGGTGGGTGTGGGGCTCGGTCTCGAGGTCGAGGGGCATGGCTGGACTCATGGTGGGAAAGACCAGCCCAACATACGCCGCCGCCGGCCAGCGGCCACTGACCTGGATCAGGCTTGCCGCGCGACGTTCAGAACTTGTACGCGCGGTGGATCGCCACGATGCCGTTGCTGAGGTTGCGCACCTCGACCCGGCCGAAGCCGGCGCGCTCCATCATGCCCTTGAGCGTCTGCTGATCCGGATGCTTGCGGATCGACTCGGCCAGGTACTGGTAGCTGTCGGCGTCGCCGGCGAACAGCTGGCCGAGGCGCGGCAGGATCTTGAACGAGTGGAAGTCGTAGAGCTTGCCGAAGGCCTCGCTCTGCACCTTGGAGAACTCCAGCACCAGCAGCCGGCCGCCGGGCTTGAGCACGCGGCAGATGTCGGCCAGCGCCTGGTCCTTGTCGGTGACGTTGCGCAGGCCGAAGGCCATGGTCACCGCGTCGAACGAGTTGTCGGGGAAGGGCAGCCGTTCGGCGTTGAGCTGGGCCCAGCGCAGGCCGGCGACCAGGCCGCGGTCGGTGAGCCGGTCGCGGCCGACGCCGAGCATCGCCGCATTGATGTCGCCGACCACGATTTCGCCTTCGTCGCCGACCACCGGCTTGAGCAGCGCGGCGATGTCGCCGGTGCCGCCGGCCAGATCCAGCACGCGATCACCGCGACGCACGCCGCTGGTGGCCACGAAGTGGCGCTTCCACAGCCGGTGGATGCCGAACGACATCAGGTCGTTGTTGCGGGCGACCGAGGTGAACACCTGGCCGACCAGCTTCTGCTTCTCGGCCACCGGCACGTCGCGGAAGCCGAAGTGGGTGGTGGGTGCGGGCTTGGGCTGTTCGTTCATGGGGGGGATGGTACAGGGGAAGGGATTCGGGATTCGGAGAGCCGGATGGGGCGGACCCTCACTCCAACTCTCTCCCGGGAGGAGAGGGGGCCAACGCGGGAGGCGCGGTCACTTCATTGAAGCGTCGGTTTGCCGTCCTGCTTGTAGACCACGCCATCCTTCATCACGAACTCGACGTGCTGCATCACGGTGATGTCCTCCAGCGGGTTGCCGGGCACGGCGATCACGTCGGCGCCGCGGCCGACCGCGATGCGGCCGAACTGGTCGGACTTGTGCAGCAGTTCGGCGGCGTGGGTGGTGGCCGCCTGCAGGGCGAACATCGGCGGCATGCCGGCTTGCACCATGTAGGCAAACTCTTTCGCGTTGTCGCCGTGCGGGAAGACGCCGGAGTCGGTGCCGAAGGCGATCTTCACGCCCGCCCTGTACGCCTTGCCGGCGGTGGCCATGATCACCGGCCCGACTTCCTCGGCCTTGCGCGCGACCTGCGGCGGATACCAGCCCTCGCGCGCCTTCTCCATCACGTACTGGCCGGCGATGATGGTGGGCACGTACCAGGTGCCGTGCGCCTTCATCAGTTTCATGTCGTCGGCATCCATGAAGGTGCCGTGTTCGATCGAGTCGACGCCGCCGAGCACGGCGCGACGGATCGCCTCGGCGCCGTGCGCGTGGGCGGCGACGGTAAAGCCGTAGTCGTGCGCAGCGGCGACCACGGCCCGGATTTCATCCAGCGTCATCTGCGGGTTCTCGGAACTGGAGCTTTCGTCCAGGACGCCGCCCGAGGGCATGATCTTGATCAGGTCGGCGCCGTCCTTGTAGTGCTGGCGCACGGCCTTCCAGGCATCCTCGGGCGAGTTGATGATGCCGTCCTTCGGGCCAGGGTCGCCCTGCAGGTTCCAGCGGAAACCGTTGGTGGGGTCGGCATGGCCGCCCGTGGTGCCGATGAACTTGCCGGCGCTGAAAATATGCGGTCCCGGCACCAGGCCGGCGTTGATCGCGTTGCGCAGCGCCAGCGAGGCATTGTCGTCGTCGCCCAGGTTGCGCACCGTGGTGAAGCCGGCGAGCAGGGTGCGCCTGGCGTAGACGGTGCCGCGGATGGCGTGGTCGGCGGGGTTGAGGCGGAACTTGTCGCTGTAGGTGTTCTTGCTGAACTGTATCGTCAGGTGGGTGTGCGCATCGATCAGCCCCGGCATGCAGGTGGCATCGCTCAGGCGGGTGAAGCCCACCGTGCCGGCAGCCTGACGGTACGGCGCGATGTCGACGGTGCCGGGATGGATCTCCTTGATGCGGCCGTCCTCGATCACCAGCGTGGTCTGGCCCAGCAGCTTGCCGGCGGCCGGGTCGAGCAGGCGTGCGCATTCGATCACGCTGACGCGATGGTCGGGCGCATCGGCGCGGGTCGGCGCGTCGGCGCCGGCGGCCAGCGGGAGACATGCCACGAGGGCGGCGGACAACAGGCGACGAGGCGTGGTCATGGTGGTTCCCCCGGTGGTGGTGCGCTGATCCTACTCGGCGCCGTCGCGGCGCGCGGTTTCCTGTTTCGCCACGTCGCCCTGGCGGCGCTCGATGCCGGTGCGCCGCTCGTGTTCCTGCTGCTCGGCGTCCACGTGGCGCTGGTGCAGGTCGGATGCCGACGCGTTACCGGGCAGCGCGGCAGGGAGCTCGCGCTCGCCGCCCGGCGTGATCTTCAGGATCGAGTGGCGCACCTCGCGCGACAGGATCACGCGCGCGTCGCGCACCAGGTCCTCCAGCGCGCGGTCATAGTCGAGCTTGCCGTCCGCGTCGGTCCACACCACCTTGCGTTCGCGCA
>CALCWL010000403.1 GCA_937906285.1 uncultured Rhodanobacter sp.
TCCTGCGCGCGCAATTGCGCCAGCCGCTCGATCGTCTTGCGGGTGTCGTTGGCGTCGTTCTGCTCGGCGCGGTTCCACGACGCCTCGAACAGCTGCTGACGGGTGGCGCGGTCGGCCAGGTCCTGCAGCTCGGGCTGCTGGGTGGTGTTCTGCAGCGGCAGCACGTACTTGCCGTCCTGCTTGCGATCCGTCGCGGCGCGGCTGGCGGCGGCGATCTCGGCATCGCTCAGGCCGGCCAGCTTGCTCTTGTCGCCGATCACCGGCGCGGCATCCTTGGTGGCCGCCAGCAGCTTGTTGGTGAACGCGGTGCTGAGGCTGGACTCCTCCTTGTTCATCGCCTTGAGCTTCGCCTTGTCGGCATCGGAGAGCTTGGCGCCGGAATGCACGAAGTCGTCGTAGACCACCTGCACCAGGCGCGCCGATTCCGGGTCGAGCTTGAGCGTGTCGCGCTGGTCGTAGACCGCCTCGATGCGCTTGAACAGCTTGTCGTTGAGATAGATCGCGTCCTGGTGCGCGGCCAGCTTGGGCGCCTCCTCCTCCTGCACCTTCTGCAGGGTCGGGTTGGTGTTGGCGGCGGTGACGCCGTTGAACACCGCCATCACCCGATTGAGCATCACGCCGGTTTTCTCCAGCGCCACGTAGGTGTTCTCGAACGTGGCCGGCTCGGGGTTGTCGGCGATCTTCTGCACCTCGGCCAGTTGCCGCTTCATGCCCTCCTCGATCGCCGGCTGGTAGTCGGCATCGGTGATCTTGTCGAACGGCGGCGCCTGGAACGGCAGCGTGCTGGCCTGGAAGAACGGATTGCTGGTCATGGCATCGGCCGGGGCAGTGGCGGAAGCGCTCGCCGTCGACGTGGGCGCAGGTGCGGGCGTGGCATCGGCACTGCCCGGCGATTGCGAGCAGGCGGCGAGGGCGATCGTGGTGGCAATCACGAGCAGGCGGAGTCGAAGCATCAGGTTCCCCAAGGTCGGGTGTCCGCGGCGGGACGGGATGGAAATGCAGTCGCCGACTTTACCCATACGGCCACCGCTTTCCAAACCTTCGCAGGAACCTGCGGGTGGCGGAGCGGCGAAGCGGAATCACGCCACGCGCATGTCGCGCAGCTGCCAGCCGCCGCCGATCAGCAGGAACAGCCGATGGTGCAGCACGCTCATCGGCAGGTCGGTGGTCAGCTCGACGTCGGTGCGCAGGTCGGCGACTTTCGCCGTCACCTCGGCCGACGGATCGGTATTGCCGAGGCTGGCGTCCACCGCATCGGGGTCGGGCTGCGCGGCGCGCCAGCGCTGGAACAGCTCGTCGTTGCGCAAGGCCTGCTGCAGCGCGCCGGCGAAATCATTCGGACCGGCGCCGGCATAGCTGAAGCGTGGGTCCTCGCCGCGGGCATGGCCGAGGTCGGCGATCGAGAGGTAGTAGCGGTTGCGCGGCATGGCCACTCCGGAAGCGGGTCTGCGGCCATTCAAGCACGCGCGCCGGCACGCCGGACGTGAAGGTCAGCCGAGGGCCGCCACGGCGGCGTGCAATCGTCCGGCAGCCTGCGCCGGCGGCACGCCATGCGGCAGCACGCCCAGGCACGGCGCCGGCAGCAGCTCGCCCAGCGTGACCAGGTTCTCGGCTTGCGCTTCCATCGCCGGGTCGATGTGGTTGCCGATCCAGCCGAGCAGGCGGCAGCCGTCGGCCACGATCGCGCGCGCGCTGAGCTGGGCGTGGTTGAGGCAACCCAGCCGCAGGCCCACCACCAGGATCACCGGCAACTGCCATTGTTTGGCGATGTCGGAGGCGAACAGCCCCGGCGCCAGCGGCACCAGCCAGCCGCCGACGCCCTCGACCACCACGCGCGAGTGCTCGCTGCGCAGTTGCTCGAAGGCGGCGCGCATCGGTGCCAGCGTGACCTGCCGGTGCTCGCGCGCCGCGGCCAGATGCGGCGACAGCGGATCGCGCAACGCGACCGGGTTGATCCGCTCGTAGGCCAGCGCGGGATCGCTGCCTGCCGCCTGCAGGGCCAGTGCGTCGTCGTTGCGCAGGCCATCGGGTGTCGCCACGCAGCCGCTGGCCACCGGTTTCATGCCGCAGCTGCGACGACCGGCGTCGCGCAAGGCGTGCAGCAAGGTACAGGAGGCATGGGTCTTGCCGATACCGGTGTCGGTGCCGGCGATGAATACTGCCGCGTGGCCGGAGTCTGTCATCGGGATGTCCGTGGCGAGGGCGCGCATAATACGCCTTTGCCGCCGGATGACTTCGCATGTTCGAGCTCGACACCCCCACCTTCGCCAGCAAGCAGGAGCATTACCGGCACCTGGTGCAGCAGGCGCGCGGCCTGCTGCAGGGCGAGCCGGACCTGGTCGCCAACGCGGCCAATTTCAGTGCGCTGGTCTACCACGGCCTGCCGCAATTGAATTGGGCCGGGTTCTACCTCTTCGACGGCACCGAGCTGGTGGTCGGGCCATTCCAGGGCAAGCCGGCATGCATCCGCATCGCGCTCGGTCGTGGCGTCTGCGGCACCGCCGCGAGCGAACGCCGGACCCAGCTGGTGCGCGATGTCAGCAAGCACCCCAACCACATCTACTGCGACTCGGCCTCGCAATCGGAGATCGTGGTGCCGCTGGTTCGCCGCGATGGTTCGCTGCTCGGCGTGTGGGACGTCGACAGCCCGGTGACCGACCGCTTCGACGAGGAGGACCGCGCCGGGATGGAAGCGCTGTGCGCGGTGTTCATGGACGCCGTCACGCCCTGACCGGCTCGCGATGACGCGACGCGCGTGACCGCTTGCCGGGGCGCGGCCACGCGCCGTTGGTCCGCTCCAGTCCCTGCCGCCGCGCGACAAACGGGGCGGGCGCCGGCCCCGTCCCGGCGGCCCCGCCCGTCGTCACGACGCTCAAGCGCAATCGCCGCGTGCCGCTAACGACGAGGGGTTCGGCGATCTGCCGAATCCCGGCGTTGCCGCTCGGTGCGCCTTGCGAACACTCCACGAGTGTCATGAACAAGAGACTGCTCAAGCGAAGTGCCGGGTTCACGCTGGTCGAAATGATGATTGCCGTCGCCATCATGGGGCTGCTCGTCGCCATGGCGATGCCGATCTATGCGCGGTACAGCAACCGCGTCAAGGTCAATCAGGTCACGGCCTTCATGACCACCACTTCGCTGGCGCTGGAGACTTACCACGCCCAGCTCGGAACCTATCCCGCCACGCTGGCCGAGATCGGCATCAGCGCGCCGGCGCTCGATCCGTGGGGCAACCCGTACCGGTATCTGCCGATCGACACCGACCCGCCGCCCAACACGGGCCAGGTCCGCCGCGACAAGAACATGAACCCGATCAACACCGACTTCGACCTGTACAGCACCGGGCCGGACGGTCGCACGCAGACCCAGTTGATGGGGCGCTTCGCGCGCGACGACATCGTGCGCGCGGGCAACGGCAGCTACATCGGCACGGCCCAGGATTTCTAGGCGCGACGATGCGCATTTACCTGCCCGGCAAGGTCAGTCGACGCCTCATCCTGCAGTTTCTCCTGGCCGCACTGATTCCCATGAGCGGCATGGCCTGGTACGTCTATCACCAGGTCAGCACGCTGCTGCTGGACTCGGCGTACCAGCAACTTCGCGCCGACAGCAAGTCGTTCGGCATGAGCCTGATCGAGTTGCTCAACGCCCGCGTAAACGACCTGCGGCAGCTTCCCGCCAAGCACATCGGCGAGGCATCGGCGGCGGCGAAACTCGGTTTCAGCACAACCTCGCTGCAGTCTTCGCACGACTTGACGGCGCCACAGCAGGCCCGGCTGGCGCGCGGCAAGAGCATCCTGCGACTGGCCGCCGGACGTCCGGTGCAGTTGCTGGTCCCTTCCGCGTCCCCCGGCCAAACCCTGGTGGGCGAGATCGCGACCGCCCGGTTGTGGAGCAACGACTCCGCACCCGAGCGCTACTGCATTCTCGACGCCGACTACGTCGCCCTGTTCTGCACGCCCGGCCTCGCTCCGCTGAACCGCCAGGTGCTGGAGTCGACGCTCGGCAACGGCACCGGCGCCACCGTGCCGTGGCGTGCCTCGGGCGAAGACCTGCTGGTGGGGCTGTGGCGGCTCAAGTTCCTGCCGACGTTCGACAGCCCTGGCTTCCTCGTCATGGAGGTCACCTCGCGAGCCGACGCGCTGCGCCGGCTGGAGGACTTCCGCCACCTGTTTCCGATCATCGTGCTGCTGGCGCTGGCCATTGCTGCGGCGCTCGCCATCGGACAGATCCGCCGCCAGATGAAGCCGCTCGACCAGTTGACGGGACTTGCCCGCCGCCTCGCGGGCGGCGACCTGGGAGCCCGCGTCGCACTGGTCGGCAACGACGAGTTCGCCGAACTGGGGCGCACGTTCAACGACATGGCAACGAACCTGGAATCGCGGTTCCACATGCTCGCCCTGCTGAGCGACCTCGACCGCGCCATCATCAGCGCCTCGCGCATGGAGCATGTCGCCAACGAGGTACTCGGCCACATCCGCAAGGCCATTCCCTGCGATGGTGCGGGCCTGCTGGTGCGCGACGGCGAGGCGGGCTACTGCCTGCTGACGCGCGATCCCTCGCACGCCGGCGACTGCCTGCGCACGGCAACCGTCAGCTTTGAACTCGAGGCGCCGGCCCACCAGCAACCGGCATGCCTCCTGTCACCAGCGCGTCTCCCGCACGAGTTCCTGCGACGGCTCGGCCCTGCACCGCCCGAGCACCTGCTGGCATTCCCGATCCGCAATGACGACTGCCTGCAACAGGTGTTGCTGCTGGCGTACCCGCACTTGCCCGAGCCGATCGACGCCGCCGTCCAGGGCGGCCGGGCGCTCGCCGACCGCATCGGCATCGCCTTGTCCAGCCTGGCGCAGGAGGAAAGGCTCCACCACCAGGCCCATTACGACGCACTGACCGATCTGCCGAACCGGGTGCTGCTGCGCGAGCGCTGCGAACAGGCCATCGAGCGGGCGCA
>CALCWL010000404.1 GCA_937906285.1 uncultured Rhodanobacter sp.
GCCTTGCTGCGCAGCGAATCCAGTTCGCGTTCGAGTTTCTTGTGGCGATCGAACAACTGACGCAGCTTCTCCACGGCGTCGTCACCGCTGCTGGAAAGCAGGCGGGAGATTTCCGCTAGACGATGCTCCTCCTCGGCCACATGCGCGAGCGCACCGTCACCGGTGACCGCCTCGATGCGACGCACGCCGGAGGCCACGCCGGATTCGCCGACGATCTTGAACAAGCCGATGTCGCCGGTGCGGTTAACGTGCGTGCCGCCGCAGAGTTCGGTGGAAAATTCGCCCATCTTCAGCACGCGCACTTCATCGCCGTACTTTTCGCCGAACAGCGCCATGGCACCGGTGGCAATCGCCTCGTCGTAACCCATGCGGTGCACCTCGGCGACGGCGTTGCGGCGCACCTCGGCGTTGACCATCGATTCGACGCGGGCCAGTTCCTCCTGGTTCATCGGCCTGGGATGCGAGAAATCGAAACGCAGGCGCTCCGGGGCCACCAGCGAGCCCTTCTGGGTGACGTGGGTGCCGAGCACCTCGCGCAGCGCCGCATGCAGCAGGTGCGTCGCCGAATGGTTGAGCACGATCGCCTGGCGGCGTGCCGCATCCACCTGGGCGTCGAGCAGGTCGCCGCTGCGCAGGGGTTGCGTGCCGTGCCAGCGGCCGGCGTGACCGAAGAACACACCGCCCATTTTCAAGGTGTCGTCGACCGCGAAGCGGCCGGAGGCACCGGACAAGGTGCCGGTGTCGCCGACCTGTCCGCCCGACTCGGCGTAGAACGGCGTGCGGTCCAGGATCAGCAGGCCTTCCTCGCCCTCGCCGAGCTGATCGACGTGGCGGCCACCGCGCACGATGCCGAGCACCTTGCTGCCGCGGCCTTGCAAAGCTTCGTAGCCGAGGAACACGGTTGGCGGCAACTGACTGGCCAGTTCGGCCGGCATCTGCCCCTTCGCCTCGAACTTGCCGGCAGCGCGGGCGCGTTCGCGCTGCTCGTTCATGGCCTGCTCGAAGCCGGCCATGTCCACTTCCAGCCCGCGCTCGCGCGCAATGTCGGCGGTGAGATCGACCGGGAAACCGTAGGTGTCGTAGAGGCGGAAAGCCTCGGCGCCCGGGATGGTCCTGCCGGACTTCGCCGCGGCTTCGTCGAACAATCGCATGCCGTGTTCCAGCGTTTCGCCGAAGCGCTGTTCCTCGGCACGCAACGCATCCTCGACGAAAGCCTGCTTCTCTTTCAGCTCCGGGTAGGCCTCGCCCATCTCGGCCACCAGCGGCGCGACCATCTTCCAGAAGAAGTCGCCGCGCACGCCGAGCATCCAGCCGTGCCGCAACGCGCGGCGGATGATCCGGCGCAACACATAGCCGCGGCCCTCGTTGGACGGCAGCACGCCGTCGACGATCAGGAAAGCGCAGGCGCGGATGTGGTCGGCGATCACGCGCAGCGACTTGTTGGCCAGGTCGGACGTAGCGGTGAGTTCGCCGGCCACGCGGATCAGGTGCGCGAACAGGTCGATCTCGTAGTTGGAGTGCACGTGCTGCAGGATCGCGGCGAGCCGCTCCAGGCCCATGCCGGTGTCCACGCACGGCGCCGGCAGCGGGCTCAGCGTGCCGTCGGGCGCCCGGTCGAACTGCATGAACACCAAGTTCCATATCTCGATGTAGCGGTCGCCGTCCTCGTCCGGCGAACCGGGCGGGCCGCCGGCGATGTGGGCGCCGTGATCGTAGAAGATCTCGGTGCACGGGCCGCACGGACCGGTGTCGGCCATCTGCCAGAAGTTGTCCGAAGCAAACGGCGCGCCCTTGTTGTCGCCGATGCGGATGATGCGCTCGACCGGCACGCCGATCTCGTCGCGCCAGATCGCGAAAGCCTCGTCGTCGGTGTGGTAGACGGTGACGGTGAGGCGCTCGGGCGGCAGCTTGAACACCTGGGTCAGCAGTTCCCACGCCCAGGCGATCGCCTCGTGCTTGAAGTAGTCGCCGAACGACCAGTTGCCGAGCATCTCGAAGAACGTGTGGTGGCGTGCGGTATAGCCGACCTGGTCGAGGTCGTTGTGCTTGCCGCCGGCGCGCAGGCAGCGTTGCACGTCGGCCGCGCGCACGTAGCCGGGTTTCTCGCTGCCGAGGAAAACGTTCTTGAATTGCACCATGCCCGAATTGGTGAACATCAAGGTCGGGTCGCTGGCCGGAACCAGCGAGCTGGAGGGCACGATGGTGTGGCCCCGGGTGCGGAAGAAGTCGAGGAAGGCGGAACGGATTTCGGAGGTCTTCATGCGGATCGCGATGGCTGGCGGCAAGGGCCACGCCGGCGTTGGCGCCAATCGCTCCGCCACCGCCGCGTGGCGATGGATGTCAGGGAAGATCGTCGGCGTCGTCCACTTCGGCGTGGGTAACACGTCGTACTGTGGCGGCGGCAAAGCCGCGGCGCAAGAGGAATTGCGCCCGGCGGGCGCGTTCGGCGGGCTCCGCGGCTCTCGCCCCGCCATAGCGGCGACGCAATTGGGCCGCGGCCGAAGCGTCCCAATCGGCCTCGGCCTCGTCCATCAGTTCGCGGATGCGCGCATCGGCCAGGCCGTGGCTTTTCAGCTCCTGGCGCAGACGCACGGGTCCGTAGCCCTGGGCGATCCGGCTGCGCAGCAGCACTTCGGCGAAACGGTCATCGTCCTGGTAGTGCTGCTCACCCAAACGATCCAGCGCGGCCGCGGCTTCCTCGCCCTCGTAGCCGCCCTGGCGCAGCTTGGTCTTCAGCTCCTTGCGCGAATGTTCGCGGCGGGCGAGCAGGCCGAGCGCCTTGTCGTAGGCGCTGCGTTTCGGCTTGGCCGGGTCGTCCGGGCCGGGCGGTGGTCGCTTCACGGCCATGGACGCAGAACGATGCCTGGAAGGAATACCTTCGGCTGTTCTCCCTGAGCGCAAACCCGAAGGGCTGGAGTCGAAGAGCCCTTCGACTCCGCTGCGCCACGCTCAGGGGAAACGGGAGTATTTCGCGCCATCGAACTGGAAGTTGGCGCCGGGCGCAACACGAGGTTCAAAAGCACATGGCCCGGGCGAGCCGGGCCATGTGCATGCAACGAGCCATCAACCATCATGGCTCACGCTTCCTCGAGCGCCTCTTCGGGACCGGCCGCGGCAGCCTTGCCGGGCTGTACCAGCAGGCGTTCGCGCAGCTGCTTGTCGATCTCGTTGGCGATGGCCGGGTTGTCGCGCAGGAACTGACGCACGTTCTCCTTGCCTTGGCCGATGCGGTCGCCGTTGTAGCTGTACCAGGCACCGGATTTGTCGATCAGGTTCTGCGCCACGCCCAGCTCGATGATCTCGCCCTCGCGCGAGGTGCCCTCGCCGTAGAGGATCTCGAACTCGGTCTGGCGGAACGGCGGCGCCACCTTGTTCTTGACCACCTTGACGCGGGTTTCGGAGCCGATGATCTCGTCGCCCTTCTTCACCGCGCCGATGCGGCGGATGTCCAGGCGCACCGAGGCGTAGAAC
>CALCWL010000405.1 GCA_937906285.1 uncultured Rhodanobacter sp.
CTGTATTTCGAGTTCGACAAGAATTCGCCGATGTGGCGGAGCCTGAAGACGTCGGGCGGCATCGCGTTCCATTTTGGCGGCGAGTTCGCCGGTCTCGACCTGCAACTCTGGGCGATCCGAGGTTGAACGCATGAGCAGCAATGGTCCCCGCGACGACGACCCGCAGCAGGACCGGACCATAGTCCGTCCACGCGGCGCACCCGCACCGGCGGCACCGGCCCCTGCGCCCGCTCCCGTTCCCGCGTCACCTCCGGCCGCCCGGCCAGCGGCCGCGCCGGCACGGCCTGCGGCGGGTCATGCGCAGGCTCCCGCGGCCGCGATCGGCGATTTCCTGGGCGCCGGCCTCAACACCCTGGTGCAGGCGGCCAGCCCCTTGCTGCTGTTGTCGGTGCAGTTGCGCAACAGCGCCTCGCAGCCCGACGCGGCGCGCCTGCGCGAGCAGGTGATCGCCCAGGTGCGCCAGTTCGAGAGCAACGCTCAGGCCGCCGGCATCGCTGCGCAAACCATCACCGCCGCGCGCTATGTGCTGTGCACCACGCTCGACGAGGCGGTGATGAACACGCCGTGGGGCGGGCAGAGCGGTTGGGCGGCCAAGACGCTGCTGGTCGCGTTTCATGGCGAGTCGTACGGTGGCGAGAAGTTCTTCCTGATCCTGGACCGCCTGTGCGCGGATTTCTCGCGCCACATCGACCTGATCGAACTGATGTACATCTGCCTCACGCTCGGTTTCGGTGGGCGCTACCAGATCGAGGCCGACGGCCGCGCCAAGCTGGCCGATATCCAGGAGGAGCTCTACCGGCGCATCAAGGCGCAGCGTCCGCCCGCGGCGGATGAACTGGCGCCGCACTGGAAAGGTCTCGAGGATCGGCGCAACCCGCTGGTGCGCTACGTGCCGCTGTGGGTGATCGCGGCTGCCGGCGCCTGCATCCTGCTGGGCGCGTTCCTGTACTTCTACACGCGCTTGAACGAACTGTCCTCGCCGGTCAGCGCGCAGGTGGCGCAGATCGGCCTGCGCAGTGCGGTGCCGCCGGACGAGTCGCGGCTGCGCCAGACCCAGCCCAAGGTCGAGCGCAAGAGTCTCAAGCAACTGCTCGCGCCGCAGGAGCAGGCGGGCGCGCTGACCGTGGAGGAGAAGCCGGACGGCTCGGCACTGGTGCGGCTCGATGCACCGGCGATGTTCGCCTCCGGCGGTACCGAGGTTACAGCGCGGCAGATCCCGATGCTGCACGCGATCACCGCGGCGCTGAACCAGGTACCGGGCCGGGTGGTGGTGGTTGGCCATACCGACGACCAGCCGGTTCACTCGCTGAAGTTCAAGGACAACTACGCGTTGTCGGCGGCGCGCGCGCGTTCCGTGGTGCAGATCCTCAGCGAGGGCATCGACAACGCCGGGCGGCTCGAATCCAGCGGTGCCGGCTCGTCGCAGCCGATCGCGCTGCCGCCGGACCTGCCAGCCAACCGGGCGCGCAACCGTCGCGTCGAAATTCTCTACAGCCCGGAGGACTGAACATCGTGGGCAAGCTTCTTGCGCTGTTCAAATCCCGCCTGTTCATCACCCTCGTCGGCCTGCTACTGCTGGGCCTGCTGATCTGGTTCGGCGGCCCCTACCTCGGTTTCGGCGAAGCGCACCCGCTGGAAAGCCAGGTCGTGCGGCTGCTGGTGATCCTGGTGATCGTGGTGATCTGGGCGGTATGGCTGCAGGTGCGGCAGATGCGCGTGCGGGGCAAGGCGCGTCAGATGGCCAGCGACCTCAGCGAGCAGGGTGCGCCGGCAACGGGCGGCACCGACGATCGCGCCGCCAACGAACGGGCGCAATTGCAGGGGCGCTTCCAGGAGGCGGTCGACACCTTGCGCAAGAACCGCAGCGGCGGCACCAACCTGTATGCGCTGCCGTGGTACGTGGTGATCGGCCCGCCGGGTTCGGGCAAGAGCACCTTGCTGCAGAACTCCGGCCTCAACTTCCCGTTGTCGAACAAGTTCGGCAAGGAAGCGATCCGCGGCGTCGGCGGCACCCGCAACTGCGACTGGTGGTTCACCGACGAGGCGGTGTTCCTCGACACTGCCGGGCGTTACACCACCCAGGATTCCGACCGCGGCGCGGATGCGTCGGCGTGGACGGAGTTTCTCAATCTGCTGCGCAAGTATCGCAAGCGGCGGCCGATCAACGGCGTGATCGTGGCGATGAGCCTGTCCGACCTGCTCACCCTCGACGAGGCGGGCCGGCAGCAGCACATCATGGCGGTGCGGCAGCGGCTGGACGAACTGGCCAAGCACCTGCGCATCGGCGTGCCGGCCTACCTGGTGTTCACCAAGTGCGACCTGGTGGCCGGCTTCACCGAGTTCTTCGACGATCTCACGCCGGAGCTGCGCAGCCAGGTCTGGGGCATGTCGTTCCCGGTCGACCAGACCATGGCCGGCACTGCCGCGAAGCAGTTCCTGGCGGAGTTCAACCTGCTGTTGGAGCGCCTCAATACGCGCATCCTCGATCGCCTGCATCGCGAACGCGACCGCCAACGGCGCGCGGCGATCCTGTCGTTCCCGCAGCAGCTTGGCGCCTTGCGCGAGATCACCCGGCAATTCGTCGAGGGCGTGTTCACGGGCCATCAGTACGACGCGCCGCTGCTGCTGCGCGGCGCGTATTTCACCTCCGGCACGCAGGAAGGCACGCCGATCGACCGCATGATGGGCGCGGTGGCGCGCACCTTCGGGCTGGATGCCTCGCGCCTGCACGTGCCCGGCGCGCAGAGCCGCACTTTCTTCGTCGAACGCCTGCTCAAGGACGTGCTGTTCCGCGAGTCGGGCTTCGCCGGCACCGATCCCAAGCTCGAACGCCAGAAGGTGCTGCTGCAGGCGGCCTGCTACGTCGGCGTGTTGCTGGTCTGCGGCCTGCTGGTGTTCGGCCTGGCCACCAGCTACCGGCGCAACGGCAACTATCTGGCCGACGTGCATACGGCTTTGGCCAAGTATCCGGGGCAGAGCGATCTTTCGCTGGCGCCGAACCAGCAGGCGTATTTCGCGCTGGTGCTGGAGCGGCTGGAGGCGCTGTCCGCGGCGGTCGACGTGGCCGACCAGCACCAGGGCGACGTGCCGTTGTCGATGCGCTTCGGCCTGTACCAGGGCAATGCGGTGGGTGGCGAGGTGCGCGACGCGTACTACCGCGAACTCAATGCGATCCTGCTGCCCGGCGTGGCCTCGCAGTTCCGCGCCGGCCTGGCCGCCAACGCCGGCGACCCGCAGATGCTTTATTACTATCTGAAGGGTTACCTGATGCTGGGCGAGCCCAGGCATCTGGACCACGACCAGATCGTGGCGCTGGCCGGAGTCGAATGGCAGCGCCTGTTTCCGAACGATCCGGTGCTGCAGAAGGCTCTGAACAAGCACTTCGACGCGCTGGTCGCGCACGAGGGGCGCCTGCGTCCGCTGAGCCTGGACGACAACCTGGTCGAGCAGGCGCGCAGCACGCTGCGCAC
>CALCWL010000406.1 GCA_937906285.1 uncultured Rhodanobacter sp.
TCCACCTCGCGCGGCAGCTCGGTCATGCTGGCCAGCGGGTAATCCTTGTAGCCGTGCTGCTGGACCTGGCCATCCTTGAAGGTGATCGCCGGGTGCAGCGCGAGCGACAAGGCATCCAGCGTGGCACCGGCGATCTGCCCTTCCAGGCCCAACGGATTCACCACGCGGCCCACGTCGACCGCGCAGGCCACGCGACGGATCACCAGGGTCTGGCCCTGCAGCGCGACCTCGATGGCGTGCGCCACATAGGCGCCATCGACGTGCCAGCAGGCGAGGCCCAGGCCGTTGATGCTGTGCAGCCAGTTCTTCCACACGATGCGGTCGGCGACCAGCTGCAACACGTTGCGCAGACGGCCGACGTCGAGCGAAGCGTCGCCGCCCAGGGGCAGTTGGCGCGGTTCGCCGAGGATGCGCAGGCGCGTCTTCAGCGGGTCCTCGCGCATCTGGTGGGCGATCTCGTCGATGAAGCTTTCCACCGCGAACGCGTTGCTCAAGTGCGGCATGCCGCTGAACGGTCCGCGCGGCATCGCCGAGGCTTGCGCGTGCCAGTCGCTGCGGTAGTTCGGCACCAGGCCGGCGGGCAACTGGTCGGCACGCAGTTCGGAGCGCCACAGCTGATCCTCCGGCACGCCGCGCAGGCTCGCCGCCGAAGCGCTGACCATGCGCTGGTTCCAGCCGATCAGCCGTCGCTTGCGGTCGACGACCGCGTTGAGCTGGTGCACGCAGCCGGAGCGGTAGAAGTCGTGGCTGAAATCCTCGTCGCGGCTCCACAGCAGGCGCACCGGCTTGCCGACCGCCTGCGCCAGGATCACCGCCTCGGCGACGAAGTCGTGGTCCAGCCGGCGACCGTAACCGCCGCCCACGCGCGGCACGCGGATGTCGATCTGCGCCGGCTGCAGCCCGGTCAGGCGCTGCACTACCGCCCAGGCTTTCTGCGGCGCCTGGGTCGGCACCACCAGGCTGGCGCGATCCTTGTCCAGCCGCACCAGGCAGTTCATCGGTTCGGCGGTGGCATGGGCCAGCCACGGCTGCACGTAGGTGGCCTGCAGGCGGCGCGCGGCCTTCTTGCCGGCGGCGTCGACGTCACCGTCGTCGCGCACGCGCGCGGTCGGCGCGTCGGTGCCGGCGAGCATGGCCAGCGCCTGTTGCTCGAGCGCACTGCTGCTCTCGCCGCCGCCTGCACCGGGCTTCCATTCGAGCTTGAGTTTGGCGCGGCCCTGCAATGCCGCCCAGGTGCCGGTGGCCAGCACGGCGACGGCCGGGGCGATCACCGTCATGCCGCGCGGCTGGCCCGATTCCGGTTTGAGCTGGATCACCTTGACCACGCCGGACTGTGCCAACGCGTCGCTGGTGTCGATGCGCGCGAGTGTGCCGTCCGGCCACGGGCAATGCACCAGCACGGCGACCAGCGCATCGCCCAGATGCTCGTCAATCGCGTAACGCGCCTGGCCGGTGACGATGGCATGCGCGTCGACGTCCCCGGCGGGCCTGCCGATCAGCTGGTAACTGCTGGCGGCTTTCACCGGTGGCGCCTGCGTGGGCAGCGCGACTTGGCTGGCGTCCGCGGCAAGGCTGCCGTAGGTGGCCCGGCGTCCGTCGGGCGCGATCACCGTGCCGGCATCACAGCGCAGCCGGTTGGCGGAAACGCCGAGCCGCCGCGCGGCCGCCTGCAACAGCAGCCAACGCGCCAGCGCGCCGACCTGGCGCAGGTCGCGCCATGCGGCCGGGATGGAGTTGCCGGTGCC
This sequence comes from uncultured Rhodanobacter sp., assembly GCA_937906285.1. GTDB lineage: Bacteria > Pseudomonadota > Gammaproteobacteria > Xanthomonadales > Rhodanobacteraceae > Rhodanobacter. The sequence goes on from CALCWL010000406.1 coordinate 1,746, forward strand.
GCCCACCTGGCGGCCGTAGGTCCACTTCGGCCGGCCATTGTCGTTGCTGACGCCCAGCCCCAACGCAACCACGCGGACGCGCTCCCAGTCGGCGTCAAGCTCATCGGCGATGATCCGCGGCAAGGCCGTGGCCACGCCGGTGCCGGTATCCGGATCGCGCGCGCCGATCAGCACCAGGCCGTCGGCGTCGATCCGCACATAGGCGCCGAGGTCGTGGAAATCGTCGCCGAGCAGCGCCGGCGGCAACGGCGCGTCGGCGGCGTCGGCCAGGCGAATGCCGACCACCAGCGCACCAGCGGCGCCGGCCAGCACCTGCAGGAATCGACGGCGGTCGAGCCGGATCACGGAGTTGCCGCGCTCGCTGCTCACGATTGGCCCGCCTTGCCGGCCGCAGCCCGCTTGATCGCACGGCGCACGCGGGTCTGGCAGCCGCAGCGGCACAGGTTGGGCAACTGGTCGATGTCGTCGTCGCTCGGCCTGGGTTTGCGCCGCAGCAGCGCCACGCCGGCGATCAGCCAGCCCGGCGTGCAATAGCCGCAGCCGATCGCATCCTCGTCGATGAAGGCTTGCTGCAGCGGATGCAGGCTGCCCTTGTCGTCGGCCAGCCCTTCCACCGTGGTGATGGACTTGCCGGCCATGGCCTGCATCGGCACGGCGACCGCCGCCACCGCCGCGTCCCCCACCAGCACCAGGTCGGCGCCGTTCTCGCCGTTCTCGCCGCCGTACTTGGTGCCAGTCAGCCGCAGCACGTCGCGCAGATACCACAGCAAAGGCATCTGCGGGTCGCCGGTATGACGGTAATGCTCGCCGTTGATCTGCACATCGATGCCCTCGCGCGCCTTCTCCGGCACGGTGGCGCTGGCCGGTTCGGCCGGCAGGATGTGGGCTTGGAGCATCGGGAATTCTCCGCGGATCGTCTGCCTATTGTGGCATTGCCGTGTGGCCGCGGCAGCCCCGCGAGCGCAGGCCGTTCATCGTGGAGGGCCGCGAGCCGCGCGCCGGGTCGGCGTCACGCGCCGCGGCGCTGTCCGCCCAGGCGGCGCCAGATTCCATACACCGGGATGCCTGCAGCCATGATCAGCAGACCCATGCCCGCGTTGCGCGGGTTGTCGAGCAGGGTGGCCATCACCACCGCACCGACCGTCGCGATGAACAGCCACGGCAGCCACGGGTAGCCGGGCACGCGGAAGCCGGGGTTGGCCGGGTCGTGCCGGCGATACCAGAACAGCGTGGCCACGCCCACCGCGCATGCCAGCCAGTCGCCGAAGGTGGCGTAGTCCAGCAGCTGGCCGTAGCTGCCCGAAAGCGCCAGCACGATGGCCCAGCCCGACAACAGCAGCAGCGCAGTGTTCGGCGTGCGCCAGCGCGGATGCAGGCGGGCCACCGCGCCGAAGAACAGGCCGTCCTCGCCCATCACCTGCAGTACGCGGGCGCCGGCGACGAGAGTGATGTTGCAGAAGCCCAGGGTGGAGATCGCCACGCCCAGCGCGATGACTTTCGCCCCCACCGGTCCGACCACCCGCTGCATCACATCCGCCGCCGGCGCGGTGCTGGCAGCCAGCCCGGCGTGGCCGAGCACGGCCAGGTAAGCGACGTTGACCAGCACGTAGGCGAGGATCACCAGGCCCATGCCCAGCGCGAGCGCGCGCGGCAGCGTGTGCTGCGGTTCGCGCACTTCACCGGCCAGATTGTTGAGGTAGGTGAAACCCGAATAGGCGAACAGCACCGGCAGCGCCGCGCCGATGAAACCGACGCCTTGGCGCGCCGGGTCGACTGCCAGCACCTGGCCGTGGCCGGCACCGGCGAAGAACAGTCCGCACGCGACCAGCACCGCCACCGCCAGCAGTTTCAGCAGCGCGAACAGGTTCTGGATCTGCG
>CALCWL010000407.1 GCA_937906285.1 uncultured Rhodanobacter sp.
GCCACGATCGGTACCCGTTCGGCCAGGCGCAGGCATTCGGCGGCGGTGCCGCCATAGGCGCGGGCGAGGCCGCCGGCGCCGAGCTTGATGCCGCCGTACCAGCGCGTGACCACCACCATCACGCCGTCCATCTGCTGGCCTTCGATCGCCTGCAGGATCGGGCGGCCCGCGGTGCCGCCGGGTTCGCCGTCGTCGTTGAAACGGTAGTCCTGGCCCATGCGCCAGGCCCAGCAATTGTGCGTGGCGGCCGGGTCGGCGACCTCGCGCAGGAAGGCCAGCGCCTGCGTGGTCGAGCTCACTGGCTCGGCGATGGCAAGGAAGCGGCTCTTGCGGATGTCCTGCTGATGGCGGCAACGCGCGGCGAGGGTGGACAGCGGTTCGCTCACGGCCTGGGGAGTTTCGCCTGCAGTTCCGGCGGCAGCGGCCATTGCGGATAGGCGCGGTGGAAATCGAGCAGGCGCTGCTGCGCCTCGTGTTCGTCGCCCTGCGCGAACAGCTGCGCGATTCGCGTCAGCTCCTCGGCAGGTGTGGCGACGCGGGCCGCCGCGGGTGCGGCTTCCTTCGCCATGGCGTCGACGGGCGGCGCTGCAGGTGCAGGCGCGGGCATTTCGAGCAGCACCGACGGGGGCGGGGGCGGCGCCGCCGGTGGAGCCGCGGTGGTCATCTGCGGTTGCGCTGGCACCCTGGCCATCGACGGCACCGGCGGCGGTGGGGCCGTCTTTTTCGCGACGACGGCGGGGGCGACGGCTTGTTTCCTTGCAGCCATCGACTGGCGCCTGGCCGCTTCGGTTGCCTGCATGCGCGGTAACGGCGCCGCAGCGGGAGCGGCGCGATCGGCAGGTTGCCCGGAGGTGGGTGGCGCGACGGCCTGCATTGGCGTGGCCATCTCGGTCGACAGCGACGAAGCCGTCGGTGTCGAGCGCATGTGCCACGCCAGACCGGCAATCAGCACCAGGCTGGCCGCGCTGCCCAGTGCCACCAGCCAGTGCGGCACGCGACGGTGGCGCGTGCGTGCTGCCGATTCGACCGACGGGATCGCGCGAGCCTTGATCGCCGACAACGGCTTGGGGTGCACCCAGTCGCCGGACTCGCGCGGATTCTTGCGGCGCTCGGCGTGCAACGGCGCCCGGTCGACGCCGAGCGCCTGCGCCGCGGCATGCAGCACGGCCGCGTCCAGTTCCGGGCCGGGCTCGCGCCGCGGCAACTGCCGGTACAGCGCAGCCAGCTCGGCTTCGCCGGACAGCTTCTCGTCCGGGGCGCCGGGACCGTTCGGTGGCAGGGGCGTGCTCATTCGGACAGCGCTTCACGTAGACGGGTCATGGCATAGCGAAGGCGCGACTTCACGGTCTCGCGGCCGCTGCCGGTCACTTCGGCGATCTCCTCCAGGCTCAGTTCCTGCTCCAGCCGCAACAGGATGGCGGTGCGTTGTTCGTCGGGCAACTGCTCGATGGCGCGCTGCAGGTGGCGGCGGCGCTCGAAATCGGACCAGGCGTGCTCGGGTTGCTCGTGTTCGGGGATGGCGACGCGGGACAGTGCCAACTCGGCTTCCTCGCCGTCGGCGGTGGGGCGCTGGCGGCGCAGCGCATCGACCAGCAGGTTGTGCGCGATCTGCAGCAGCCAGGTGCTGAACTTCGCCTGCGGTTGGTAGCGCGCGCGGGCGGCGATCACCCGGCTCCAGGTTTCCTGGAACAGCTCGTCGGTGCGCTGGGGATCGCGCAGGCTGCGCAGCAGGAACCGGTACAGCGTGCCGCGATGCTTCGCGTACAGCGCCTCGAACGCGGCAAGGTCGCCGCGCGCGTAGGCCAGCATCAGCATCGCATCGGGGTCGACCGGAGCATCCATGGAGTGCGAGGTTAAGGCAATTCGGTCGTGCCCGCGCGGCTCGCGCGCAGCCAGAGGCGCGAAAGGTATCGGCCCCGTCGCGCGATCGCCGCGGGGGAAGACGACAGCGGAGAGGCCGGCTGCGGTCATCACGGCGATCGGCGCGGCGGGGCCGAATGGCTCAGCGCGCGGCGGTTTCGGGGGCGGCATGCGTGGGTGTAGCCAGGCCTTCGGCCAGCTTCACCAGTTGCACGAAAGCGGCGCGGTAGCCGTCCGCATCCTGGCCGCGGGCACCGTTGGCGAGCTGCGCGATCCGGGCGTAGCCGTAGCCGTCCAGGTACTTGCCGCCGCGCAGGGCGTCGGCGAACGCGGCCACGGCGGCGGCCCAGCGCAGTCGCTCGCTGGCTTGGGTCTCGGCTTGCGCGGCGATCGGCTGTTCGATCAGGCGGCTCGCCGACTGGCCAGGCAGCTTGTAGCGCAGACGCAGGAAGCCGAGTTCGTTGCCGTGGCCCTGCGCCCCCGCGCTGCTGCCGTAGCGCAGCGGGTCGATCCGCGCGCCGGCGGAGCCGGCCGGGGTGATCTCGTAGATCGCGGTGACGTTGGCACCGGCGCCGATCTCGCCGGCGTCGACCTGGTCGTTGTTGAAATCCTCGCGCTTGAGCATGCGCTTCTCGTAGCCGATCAGGCGGTACTCCTGCACCTGGGCGGGGTTGAACTCCAGCTGGATCTTCACGTC
>CALCWL010000408.1 GCA_937906285.1 uncultured Rhodanobacter sp.
CGCCGCTGAATTCGGGGCTGCTGAGCGGCAAGTACAACCATGGCATTCCCGCCGATTCCCGGCTCGCCCAACCGGGCTACGAGTGGTTGCGCAAAAGCGTGCTGGGCGAGGGCGATGCACACCTGGCGCGGGTGCGCGCGCTGCAGCCGATCGCCGCCGAGCTCGACACCAGTCTGGCGCAACTGGCAATCGCCTGGTGCCTGCTGAACCCGCACGTGTCCACCGTGATGCTGGGCGCGAGCAAGCTCGACCAACTGGCACAGAACCTCGACGCGCTGGAACTGGTGCCGCGGCTGGATACCTCGATCGCGCGGCGGCTGGAAGCGGCGGTGGCGTGATCGGCGCAGGTCGGTTGACTCTCAAATGAGAATGATTATTATTTGATCCACCATCCTGCTGCAGGAAGTCCCATGTCCGTCCTCTCTACCCGCGCTCCCGCCCTCCACTTGGTTGCGCCGCGAAGTGCGCCGCGCAGCACAAACCCGTCGGTGCCACGCGTGGCCAGCGAACTGTTGCTCGTCGGCCAGCGCGAGCTGGTGATCCAGCACCAGGGCAGCGAATACCACCTGCGCCTGACCCGCAACGACAAGCTGATCCTGACCAAGTAGCGATGGGCATGCGGCTGGATCGTGCCGACCTGCTGCGCCGGGTGGCGGCGCGGATCACTCCATGCGTTGGAGGGTGGCCGGACCTTTGCGGCCCGCTCGAAGCCGCCCGCACTTGCCGCTCGCGGCTGTGCCTCACCACCGCCCAGTGGCTCGCCGGCCTGCCTGCCTTGGGCAGCGTGCTGTACGCCCCGGCGGTGCATGGCGTGCTGCGGGGCAGGCCCTTGCCCGGCCAGCTGGTCGAATGCGTCGAGCTGGCGCCGCTGCTGCACACCCGCAGCCTCGCCTCGGTCAGTGCGATCACCTCCGACGGGCCGCGCGAATGGATGGAGTGCCGTGACGCAGACGAGCGCCTGCTGGCACGACTGTACTTGTTGCCGGATACCGACTATCTCGCCTGGGACGCCTTGTACGCTTGTGCCGGAGCGGGCAGCGTCGCTGCCGCCCACGCGGATGCCGGCGCGTGGCGACCGGCCAGCGCGCAGTTGCTGCGTTTCCGCCTGCGCCGCCATGCGTGCCTGCAAGTGCTCGGCGCCGAGGCCGTGGACGCCAGCTCCACGCTGGTGCGCGACCTGGCTGCGCGCATTGCCCGCGATGGTGCGTTGCTGCGCTGAGCCGGGCCGGGTAGGCCGCGGCGTCCGGCTGTCCGTACGGTGTCCGCGGACACTTTCGCGCTGCCGGCGGTGCGCTGCAAGACATTGACCAAAAAAGCTTTTTCCGATCCCTGCCTGATGGCACGCGGATTGCTCTGTCACCTGCGTAGCCGCACGGCATGCGGCCGGGAACGACACGATGATTCGCGACACTTCGGCACAGGACAAACTCGTAGAGGTCAAACCCGACCACAAGCGGCGGCTGATCTTCGGCGCCGTCGGCGTGCTCGTGATCGGGCTGCTGGTGTGGCTGGCTCCCGGCATCGGGCGGCTGTTCTCCGCTTCCGGTTCGGTGAGTGCCTCGCGGCTGTCGTTCGCCACCGTCGAGCGCGGGCCGTTCGTGCGCGACATCGCGGCCGAAGGCAAGGTGGTGGCCGCAGTCAGTCCCACCTTGTACGCCGCCTCGGGCGGCGCGGTGACGCTCAAGGTGCACGCCGGCGACACGGTGAAGAAGGGTCAGGTGCTGGCCACCATCGACAGCCCCGAGCTGACCAACAAGCTGGCCCAGGAACAGAGCAACGCCGACGCGATGCAGGTCGACTACCTGCGCGCGCAGGTCGATGCGCGCAAGCAGCGCTCCGCGCTGCAGAAGGCCTACGACAACGCCAAGATCGACCTGCAGACCGCCCAGCGCGACCTCGCCCGCTACCAGAAGGCATTCGCCCGTGGTGCCGTGCCCAGCATGGACGTCGACCGCGCCAAGGACACGCTGGACAAGGCCAGCATCGCCCTGGAGCACGCCAAGTCCGATCTGGGCATGGACAACGCCAGCCTCAATTTCGACATCCAGTCCAAGAAGCTGGCGCATGACCGCCAGCTGCTGCTGGTGGCCGACCTCAAGCGCCAGGTCGACGACCTCAGCGTGAAGTCGCCGGTGGACGGCCAGGTCGGTCAGTTGTTCATCGCCGAAAAGGCCACCGTCGCCAAGGACGCGCAGCTGCTCAGCGTGGTCGACCTGTCCGCGTTGCAGGTGGAGATGCAGGTGCCGGAGAGCTTCGCCCGCGACCTCGGCATCGGCATGGCCGGCGAGATCAGCGGCAACGGCCACACCTGGAAGGGCATCGTCAGCGCGATCTCGCCCGAGGTGGTCAACGGCCAGGTCGCCGCGCGGCTGCGCTTCGACGGCACCACGCCGAAGCAGCTGCGCCAGAACCAGCGCCTGTCGGTGCGCGTGCTGCTGGACAAGCGCGACAACGTGCTCACCGTGCAGCGCGGCTCCTTCGTCGACGAATCCGGCGGCAGCTACGCCTACCTGGTGCACGACGGCATCGCCACGAAAACCCCGATCCGCGTCGGCGCCTCCAGCATCGACAAGGTCGAGATCCTGGAGGGCCTGAAGGAAGGCGACAAGATCGTGATCTCCGGCACCGACAGCTTCAAGGGCGCCCAGAAGGTTGCCATCGCGCAGTAGCGCGATGGCAACCGGGAATAGGGAATGGGGAATAGGGAATCGGAGAAGCAGCTCCGTTCCCGCTTTCGCTCCTCCCATTCCCGATTCCCGATTCCCGATTCCCCCTACACCACTGCGAGGAAGATCCGATGCTCAAGATGACTCACCTGTCCAAGGTCTACCGCACCGAGGTCGTCGAGACCTATGCACTGCGCGATTTCAACATCGACGTGAAGGAGGGCGAGTTCGTGGCCGTGACCGGGCCGTCAGGCTCGGGCAAGACCACCTTCCTGACCATCGCCGGCCTGCTGGAGACGTTCACCGGCGGCGAGTACCACCTCGACGGCGTGGAGGTCAGCAACCTCAACGACAACGCGCGCTCGAAGATCCGCAACGAGAAGATCGGCTTCATCTTCCAGGCGTTCAACCTGATCCCCGACCTCAACGTGTTCGACAACATCGAGGTGCCGCTGCGCTACCGCGGCATGAAATCGGCCGAACGCAAGCAGCGCATCATGGACTCGCTGGAGCGCGTGGGCCTGGCCTCGCGCGCCAAGCATTACCCGGCCGAACTCTCCGGCGGCCAGCAGCAGCGCGTGGCGATCGCCCGTGCGCTGGCCGGTTCGCCGCGCCTGCTGCTGGCGGATGAGCCTACCGGCAACCTGGACACCCAGATGGCCCGCGGCGTGATGGAACTGCTCGAGGAGATCCACCGCGACGGCGCCACCATCGTGATGGTCACGCATGACCCGGAGCTCGCCGCGCGCGCCCAGCGCAACGTGCACATCATCGACGGCCAGGTGGTGGATCTGGCCGAGGAGCCGCGCTTCCATGCCGTGAAGGCAGGGAATAGGGAGTAGGGAATAGGGAATCGGAAGGGCATCGGCCTTTCCGAATCACGAATTGCGAATCCCGTATCCCGGAACCAGAGATGTTTGCCTACTACCTCCAGCTCGGATTGCGCAGCCTGCGCCGCAACCCCGCCCTCACCGCGTTGATGGTGATGGCGATCGGTTTCGGCGTGGCCGCGTCGATGATCACGTACTCCGTGTTCCGCGCCGTGTCGGGCAACCCGATACCGGACAAGTCGGCGCAGCTGTTCACGCCGCAGGTGGATGGCTGGGGGCCGCAGCAGAACCTGAAGGGCGAGCCGGCCGAAGCACTGGCTTACGTCGACGCGATGGCGCTGATGCGGGCGCACGAGGCGAAGCGCCAGACC
>CALCWL010000409.1 GCA_937906285.1 uncultured Rhodanobacter sp.
CTGCAGCGGCAGGAAGGCGCCGCCGGAGTCCACCAGGTAGACGCAGGGCAGGCGGTTCTCCAGCGCCACTTCCTGCGCGCGCAGGTGCTTCTTGACCGTCATCGGGAAATAGGTTCCGCCCTTGACGGTGGCGTCGTTGGCGATCACCACTACCTCGATCCCGTGCACGCGACCAATGCCGGTGACGATGCCGGCGCCCGGCGCGTCGTCGTCGTACATGCCGTGCGCGGCCAGCGGCGACAGTTCGAGGAAGGGCGAGCCCGGGTCGAGCAGGGCGCGGATACGCTCGCGCGGCAACAACTTGCCTCGGGCGATGTGCTTTTCCCGTGCCTTCGCGCCACCGCCCTCCGCGTTGCGTGCCAGCTCGCGGTGCAGGTCGTCCACCAGGGCGCGCAGCTGGGTCGTGCTGCCCTGGAACTCGGGCGAGCGGGGGTCGATCTGGGTTGCGAAGACATTCATGGAGTGATTCACGAGAGTGGGAATGGCGGATTGCCAAACTCTGGATCATAACCGGCGGCGGCGTGCCGCCCAAAACGGGAGGCGGTTGGCGCAAGACGAGGCGGCTGATCATCAAGGGCAAAAAAAACGGCCGCACGAGGCGGCCGTTTTTCTGTTGCCGGGAGCCAGCTGGGATCAGTGCCCCTTCGCGTCGTCCTTGGCCTTTTCGGCAGCGTCCTTCGCTTTGTCGGCAGCGCTCTTGGCCGCGTCGGCAGCCTTGCTGGCCGCGTCGGCCGCATTGCTGGCGGCGTCCTTCGCCATCGACATCGCGTCATGCGAGGTGCCGGCAGCAGCCGGAGCCATCGCGGAAGCGGCGCTGGCGGCGCCGGCAGCCTGGGCGGCCGCCTCGCCCGCCGCGGAAGCGGCGGTGGCAGCCTGGCCGGCGGCCTGTTCGGTGGCCGTGTTCGGAGCCTCCGAAGCAGCCTGCTGCGCCTGGTCCGCCGCCTGCTGCGCCGTGTCCGCCGACTTCTGGGCGTCCTGCGCGGAATCCTGCGCGCCGTTGCTGCATGCCGCCAACAGCGCGACGAGCGCGGCGGCGAGTAGGGTACGCGTAAACTTCATGGGTGATCTCCTTTGCCGTGGAATGCCGTTTGGCCGTGTATTAATAGCGCTTTCGCCGGCGTTGCGCCACATTTTTCATGGCGCTGCGGGCCTTGCCGGCAAATCGATTTACGCAAGCGTCAGGTGAAGCCGGCGGCACGGCCGGCGCACCGTCGCGTCAATCGATGCATTCCACTGCGATCGCCGTCGCCTCGCCGCCGCCGATGCACAGCGAGGCCACGCCGCGACGCAAGCCTCGCGTTTTCAATGCGTTGATCAAGGTCACCACCAGCCTCGCGCCGCTGGCGCCGATCGGGTGGCCCAGCGCGCAGGCGCCGCCGTTGACGTTGAGCTTGTCGTGCGCAATGCCCAGTTCCTTCATTGGCGTCATCGCCACCACCGCGAACGCCTCGTTGATCTCCCACAGGTCGACGTCCCCAACCTTCCAGCCGGCCTTTTCCAGCACCTTGCGGATCGCTCCGACCGGCGCGGTGGTGAACCATTCCGGCTCCTGCGAATGAGTGGCGTGTGCCACGATGCGGGCCAGCGGTTTCAATCCTCGGCGGGCCGCGTCGTCGGCGGACATCAGCACCACCGCGGCAGCGCCGTCGGAGATGCTGGACGAACTGGCGGCGGTGACGGTGCCGTTCTCCTTGCGGAACGCGGGCTTGAGCGCGGGCACCTTGGCGATGTCGGAGCGGCCGGGCTGCTCGTCGGTGTCGATCCGCACGTCACCCTTGCGACCGCTCACGGTGACCGGGACGATCTCGTCGGCGAACGCGCCGCTCACCTGGGCCGCCTTGGCGCGATTGACCGATTCGATCGCGTAGGCATCCTGCTCCTCGCGGGTGAAGTGGTACTTGTCGGCGCAGGATTCGGCGAACACGCCCATCGACTTGCCGTCGTAGGGGTTGGTCAGGCCGTCCCAGGCCATGTGGTCGACCAGCTGGCCGTCACCGTAACGGATGCCGCTGCGCGCCTGCACCATGTGCGGTGCGTTGGTCATCGACTCCATGCCGCCGGCCACCACCACGCTGGCCGAGCCGGCCTTGATCAGGTCGTGGCCCAGCATGATCGCCTTCATGCCCGAGCCGCACACCTTGTTGATCGTGGTACAGCCGGTGCTGGCCGGCAGGTCGGCGGCCAGTGCCGCCTGGCGGGCGGGGGCCTGGCCGAGGTTGGCCGGCAGCACGCAGCCCATGATCACCTCGCTGACCTCGGCCGGCGCCACGCCGGACTGCTCCAGCGCCGCACGGATCGCGGTGGCGCCGAGCTTCGGGGTAGGCACGCCGGTGAACTGACCGAGAAAGGAGCCGATGGCGGTGCGCCTGGAACCGGTGATGACGATGCTTACGTCCGACATGATGACACTCCGCTGGGGTACTGAAAGGTGGCAACCGAGGGGCGCAAACGCCCGAAATGAACCGCTGGATTATCGCAGTGCGCTCCCGCCAACGGCAAATGGCCTCGACGGCCCGCGAAATGCGCATATCGGCGCGTTTTTCACGACATTTGTTGTGCGAAGATACGCCGATCCGGGGGGATACTGCTGCTGCGCTCGAGCGCTGGCGGCCGGCGTGCTGAACGAGGCGGGAGAACGGTTATGAGCAGCAGGAACGTGGCTGGAATGCGTCGACGCAATGTGGCCTTGGTGACTGCCTTGGCCTTCGCATTGGGTGCTTGCGGTGGTGGTGGCGGCATGGTCAAGGCGCCGCCGGTCACGCCATCCGGACCTCCGGCGCCGCCTCCCGCCCCACCGCCGGCGCCACCACCGGCGCCACCGCCGGCGGATCAGCCGCCGATCGACACCCAGCTCGCGCTCACCAACACGTATGCCGCGCACAGCAAGGGCTTCACCGGTGCCGGCATAACCCTGGGCATCGTCGACAGCGGCATCATGCGCAGCAACCCGACCCTTTCCGGGCGGGTCACGCAGGAGCTGATCTACGTTGATCCGGCGCTCAACAACACCTCCATCGACGACGTGGTCGGGCATGGCACCTGGGTGTCGCAGATTGCCGCCGGCGTGGCATTCGACAAGTTCCCGGGCGGTATCGCCCCGGGTGCCAAGCTGGTGTCGGCGCGCATCATCAGCGACACCGAGCCGACCGACGACGGTTCGGGCCAGGGCAACAAGGTCACCGCCGCTGACGCGGACTTTTTCGCGCAGACCCTGAACCCGGCGCTGATCAGTGCCGGCGTGCAGGTGATGAACAACTCGTGGGGCGGCATCTACTGGGATACCACCGACGCCTCGATCAACCAGGCTTTCGCTGCCGCCTATCGACCCTTCGTGGTGCAGCACGGCGGCCTGGTGGTGTTCGCCGCGGGCAACGAATCCAAGACCGACCCGAGCGACATCGCCGCCTTGCCCACCCTGTCGCCGGACCTGGAGCAGGGCTGGCTGGTTGCGGTGGCGCTGGACAGCCTGCACCCGACTCAGCTGGCCAGTTATTCCAACGCCTGCGGCAAGGCCATGGACTACTGTCTGGCCGCGCCGGGCGACGTGATCGTGCTGGACAAGGATGCAACCGCCAGCACGACGAGTCCGGATTACTGGATCGTCAAGGGCACCTCGTTCGCCGCACCGGAAATCTCCGGCGCCGCGGCCGTGGTGTGGCAGGCGTTCCCGTATTTCACCAACGACCTGGTGCGGCAGACCCTGCTCGGTACCGCCGACGATCTCGGCGCCGCCGGCCCGGATCCGGTCTTCGGCTATGGCGCGTTGAACGTCGGGCGGGCGATCGACGGCCCGGCGAAGTTCAACTGGGGCGACGTCACCGTCAGCTTCACCGGCAGCTCCAACTGGAACAACCCGATCTCCGGCGCCGGCGGGCTGATCAAGCAGGGCACCGGTACGCTCAACCTGACCCAGGCGGCCACCTACACCGGCATGACCCAGGTGCTGGGTGGCACGCTGACGGCGAAGTCGCTGGGCGGCAGCGTCAACATCGGCACCGCCGGCACGCTGAGCCAGACCCACGATATCGGCGGCAACGTGGGCAATGCCGGCGTGCTGGCCGTGGCCGGCGGCGACGTCAACGTGGGCGGCAACTACACCCAGCAGAGCA
>CALCWL010000410.1 GCA_937906285.1 uncultured Rhodanobacter sp.
GCCGCCGGTGATCAAGCAGCTGGCGATGACCAAGCGCGGCATCATCATCTTCGTCGGCGCCACCGGTTCGGGCAAATCGACCTCGCTGGCGGCGATGGTCGGCTACCGCAACCTCAACTCGACAGGGCACATCATCACGATCGAGGACCCGATCGAGTACGTGCACAAGCACGAGGGCTGCATCATCACCCAGCGCGAGGTCGGCATCGACACCGACAGCTGGGATGCGGCGCTGAAGAACACCCTGCGCCAGGCGCCCGACGTGATCATGATCGGCGAAATCCGCACCCGCGAAGGCATGGACCACGCCATCGCCTTCGCCGAGACCGGCCACCTGGTGCTGTGCACCCTGCACGCCAACAACGCCAACCAGGCGATGGACCGCATCTTGCACTTCTTCCCGGAGGATCGCCGCCAGCAGCTGCTGATGGACCTGTCGCTGAACCTCAAGGGCATCGTGGCGCAGATGCTGATCCCCACGCCCGATGGCAAGGCGCGCCGGGTCGCGGTGGAGGTGCTGCTCGGCACGCCGCTGGCGCAGGACTACATCCGCCAGGGCGAGATCCACAAGCTGAAGGAGCTGATGAAGGAATCGACCCTGCTGGGCATGAAGACCTTCGACCAGGCGCTGGTCGAGCTCTACCACGCCGGCGAAATCAGCTACGAGGATGCGCTGCGCTACGCGGACAGCTCCAACGAGGTGCGCCTGCGCATCAAACTGGCCCAGGGGGGCGACGCGCACACCTTGTCGCAGGGGCTGGACGGGGTCGAGCTGGAAGAAGATCCCAACGACAAGAGCTTCGGCGGCAGCAACCTGCTCAACCGCTGAGAGAGCGGTCCCGCGGAAAGAAAAAGGAGCCTCGCGGCTCCTTTTTCCGTTCACGGGTTGTCGCGTTCGATCAGTGACTGCTCATGCTGGACGAGGGCATGTCGTGGTGCTCTCCCGTTGCGGCGGGGTTGATCGCCAGCGCGGAGGCGTCGACGCTCTTCACGCCCTTGACGCCCCGCGCCACGCGCACGGCGTTCATCTTCTCGCTGGCGCTGCTGACATTGCCGGTCAGGGTGACCACGCCGTCGTTGGTGGTCACGTTGATGTCGGTGGCGCTCACGCCCTTGGTGGTGCCGAATTCGGTCTTCACCTTGGTGGTGATCCATGCGTCGGCTGCCTTGTCGGGCACCGTCTGGTTGTCCGACGCCTGCGCGGCGGCCTCGCTACCCTGTGCCGCCAGAGCCGGGCTGAGCGGCACGGCGGCGAAGGCGAGCGTCAGGGCGGCGGCGATCATGCTGCGGCGAATCATGGGAAGGTTGTGCATGGCGATCTCCTTGGGGAAGGGGTTGTCGGTGGAGACAACAGGGTCGCTGGGCTTGCGATCCGTGAGGCCATGACAGCAGCGCCGGAGTGAACGCCATGTGCGCAGGCGCCGCCGCGATTCAGCTGCCGCCGCGGTTTGCGAAGGCGAAGTCACGAGCATGTTGGCAGGGTGTTGCGCACGCAAAAAGGCCGGGGCGCACGCGGCGCCCCGGCCTGGGGTGGAATGAGCTGCCTTGGCGTCGCTTATGTCACTTCAGCGTCGTCTGGCTGGTGATCACCATGCCGCCGGCCTCGACATGCATCTCGGCGTGGATGTCCTCCACGCGCTGCGCCTGCCGCTTCATCGCCTCGAACTGCGCCTTGGAACGTGCTGCCGCCTCTGCCGCCTGGGCGGCGCTGTCATCGGGCGTGTCCGCCGATGCATCACCGCTGTTCATCGCGCTGGCCGCGGCGGTGAGCGCGTCGACCTTGTCCTGCATCAGCTGCACCCAGGACAGGTACATCGCGCCGCTCAGGTGCATCCGCGCCATCTGGCCCGCGTTGCCGCCAGCTTGCTTCAGGGTGTCGGCCAGCTTGGCATCCTCGCCGGCGCCCACGCCGAGCGCCAGCGCCTTGTCGCTCATTGCCACCCAGCCGGGCTGGCCGAGCATGCCGGCCATCTGCTGCGGCAGCGCCACCGGCTTGCCGTCATTGGTCAGCTTCAGTTGCGCCAGCGCGGGCACCATCATCTGGCCCATCGCCAGCAGGCCCGTCGGGTTGCTGGTGGCCAGCACCAGGCGGCCGCTGAAGGTGGGCAGGCTGGAGGCGGGATTGTCGGTGAGCGTATCCAGCGCCAGGCGCACGCCCAGCAGGTCGCCGAACGGCGGGATCGCTGCTTTCTGCGTGGCCGGGCCCAGCTTGGCGAAGCCTTCGTTGATGTCGCTCAGCGCCGGGCAGGTGAACGGCTTGGCCGCCACCGCCTCGGCCTGGGCCATCCAGAACGTGCGCAGGTCCGCGATCGGCAGCGCCAGGCTCACGTCGAATGGCGCGGTACCGGCTTGGCCCAGCCCGGGCAGTTCGACCTTGAGCCCGGAGAACGCCTTGCCGATGTCCTCGGCCAGCGCGATGTCGAGGCGCCCGTCCTGGTGGCCGGCGTCGAGCCGGGTGTAGCCGAAGCTGATTGTCGGCACCCGTGCGGCGATGCGTGCGGCGTCGGTACTGCACGACGGCGGGACCTGCAACTGGTTCGCCACCGGCTCGCCGGTCTTGGCCGATTCGGCCACCGCATGCGCCTTGCGCATCGCGTTGGCCAGTGCGTCCTTGCCGCCGAGTGCCAGCGGCAGTGCGCGAGTCAGGTCGAGTTCGCCGACCAGCCACTTCTTGTAACCGTTGGCCTTGGCGAGGTCGGCCAGGCGACCGTCGTCCTGCATGCTCTTCTGCGGCCGATCCAGCCCCAGCGCCTCGCGCAGCATGGTTTTCGGCGCGTCGATCGGCAGCAGCGCAGCTACCGCCTGCTTGTCCACCGTGGCCAGGACCACCTCGGTACCCGATTCGGTGGACACGTAGCGCCGATAGCTCTGCTTGCCTTCGCTGGCAAGCTCGAACTTCTTGCCGTAGGCGGTCTCCAGGCGACCCACGAACGCGTCGAACGCAGCCGGATCGGCGAGCTGGAAGCGCAGCACGGGCGCCAGGCCCAGTCCGTAGAAAGCCGAATAGCCCTTCAGGTCGAGGCCGGCGGACTGGGCGAAACCCTCCACCGTCTTGCCGTTGAACTCGGCGCGCAGCGCGCGCAGAAGGCG
The DNA here is from genome assembly GCA_937906285.1 of uncultured Rhodanobacter sp. Classification (GTDB taxonomy): domain Bacteria; phylum Pseudomonadota; class Gammaproteobacteria; order Xanthomonadales; family Rhodanobacteraceae; genus Rhodanobacter. Next base: position 3,091 of record CALCWL010000410.1, read on the forward strand.
GGCGCCGTCGGGGTCCTTCTGGGCGAGCCGGTCGGCCGCGGCGTCCATCTGTTCCAGCTGCGACGGCAACTGGGCGTCGGCCTGGGCCAGCAGCGCCTTGCGGGTGTCGTCGTCGAGCACATCCAGGTTGGCCACGACGTACGGCGTATCGGCTGGCACGAAGGCCAGCGGTGCATCCTTGTCCTTGTGCGAACAGGCGGCCAGCAGGACGCTGGCCAGTCCCATCGCGAGATAGCGGGTTGTCGCGCGCATGTTGATCCCCGTGGTGAGCAGCAGCGGCCATTATGCCCGCAAGGTCGGGTCCGTGGCGGGCGCGGCGCCGGCGCCGCAGCGGGCATTCAGCGCGCGAGCACCTCGTTGAGCACCGCCATGCGCACGAACACCCCGTTGCCGACCTGTTCGAGGATGCGCGACTGCGCGCCGTCGGCCACCTCCGAGGCGATTTCGATGCCGCGGTTGATCGGCCCCGGATGCATGACCAGGCAACCCTTGGCCGCGCGCGCCAGGCGGCGCCGGTCCAGCCCGTAGCGGGTGAAGTAGGCGGCCTCGTCGGGCAGTTCGATGCGCGCCATGCGCTCCTTCTGCAGGCGCAGCATCACCACGGCGTCGGCGTCTTCGATGGCCTCGTCGAAGTCCGTGAAGCGCTGGCCCTCGGCGACTTCGTCGGTGGTCGGCATCAGCTCGGGCGGCGCACACAGGCGGATTTCCTTCACGCCCAGCGCGGTGAAGGCATTGATGTCCGAGCGGGCCACCCGCGAGTGGCTGATGTCGCCGCAGATCACCACCGTCAGGTTCTCGAAATCGGGTCGGTGCTGGCGGATCGTCAGCGCGTCCAGCAGGCCCTGGGTGGGATGCGCGCGGTTGCCGTCGCCGGCGTTGATCACCGATACGCCGCTCATCGCGTGGCGCACCAGTTCGTCCGGGGTGCCGGACTGCTTGTGGCGCACGATGATCGCGTCCAGGTGCATCGCCTCCAGCGTATGCAGGGTGTCGTACAGCTCCTCCCCCTTGCTGGTGGAAGACAGCGCGATGTCGAAATTGATCACGTCGGCGCCCAGTCGGCGGGCGGCCAGCTCGAACGAGGTGCGCGTGCGCGTGGATGGTTCGAAGAACAGGTTCAGCACGGTGCGCCCGGCCAGCACGTCGAGCTTGCGGGTGCCGTGAGCGCAGGCGTCGCGCAGGGCTTCGGCGCGGTCGAGCAGGCGCTCGATGGTCTCGCGCGGCAGGTTTTCCAGGGTGGTCAGGTGGCGCAGGCGAGGGCTCATGGGGGTTCGCGGATCGGGGTGGAGGTGCGGGTCAGTGCGGGACGGCGCCATGGGAAGTCGCGGCGGCCTCGACCAGCCAGCGTTCGAGGATCACCGCGGCCGCCTCGGCGTCGATGGCGGCGCCTTCGCGACGTCGCCGCAGGCCGGCGGCGCGCCCGGCGGCGAAACGTTCGGCGGCTTCGTGCGAGCTGTGGCGTTCGTCGACCAGCACCACCGGCAGGCGGTAGCGCTCGGTCAGCTTGCCGGCGAAGGCGCGTGCGCGCCGGCTGGCGGGTTGTTCGGCGCCATCCAGGGTCAGCGGCAGGCCGACCACCAGAGTGTCGGGCTGCCACTCGCGCTGCAGGGCGTCGAGCCGGTCCCAGTCGGGCCGATCGTCGCGGACGGCGACCACGGCGAGTGCGCGCGCGGTGGCGGTCAGGCGGTTGCCGATGGCCACGCCGGTGAGGCGACTGCCGACATCGAAGCCGAGCACACAGCTCATGCGTGGCCCGCGTAGCCGGACAACTGGCGCGGGTCCACCCCGACCAGGCCGGCGGCGGCGCTCCAGCGCTCCTCCAGCGGCGTGTCGAAGACGACCCGGCCGTTGGCTTCGGCGGTGAGCCAGGCGTTGGCCATCAGCTCCTGTTCGAGCTGGCCGGCGTCCCAGCCGGCGTAGCCCAGCACCATGATGGCCTGGCGGGGGCCTTCGCCGGCGGCCATCGCCACCAGGATGTCGCGCGAGGTGGTCACCGACCACTGCTCGTTGATGCGGTAGCTGGATTCCCAGTCGCCGGGTTCGCGGTGCAGCACGAAGCCGCGCTCCTGCTGCACCGGGCCGCCGATCAGCACCGGTGCGTCAGCCAGGTCGGCGTCGGCGCATTCGAGTTTCATCTGCGCCAGCACGTCGCCGAAGCGGTATTCGGACAGCTGGTTCACCAGCAAGCCGACCGCGCCGTCCTCGTCGTGCTGGCACAGCAGTGCCACGCCGCGCGAGAACGGCGGCTCGGCCAGGCCCGGCATGGCGATGAGGAAGTGACCGGTGAGGGTCGCGGGTTGCATGGCAGCCATGGCGCCATTGTAGTCGCAGCCGAATCGCGGCGCTCCTAGCGCGTCTGCAGCACGTTGTTGGGCTGGAACTGCCAGGTGCGGGTGATGTTCAGCTCGTCGACGTGATCGCCGGCCCGCGGTGCCGGCGGAAACGGTGCGGCCAGGCGCACGATGCGCTCGGCCGCGGCGTCGAGCACCGGCTGGCCGGAACTCTGGATCACGTCGATGCTCTTGATGCTGCCGTCGAGGTTGAGCACCACGGTCAGCAGCACGTTGCCGTGCAGGCCGCGGCGGCGCGCTTCCTCGGGGTAGTTCAGGTTGCCGACCCGCTCGACCCGGTCCGACCATCCGCGCATGTAGGCGGCATAGGCGTATTCGCGGGTGCTGGCGGTGAGGTACTTGACCTTTGGCCGCTTGGCGTAATCCACCTTCTTGCGGCGCAATTCGGCGGCGAGCTGGGCGATCGCCTGCTGGCGTTTCAGCTCGGCTGCGGTGGGCGTGGCATGTTGCTGATCGACCTCGGTCCGTGCGGTGTCGCTGGCGACGCTGAAATCACTGCGGCTGCGGGTGGTGACCATGCGCGTGGGAGTGGCCGGATGCGGCAGCGGCGTGGACTCCTGCACCGGTTGCGGCGCCACTCCCGGATCAGGGCGCGGCAGCGCGCCGGAGAACAGCTGCGAGGGCCGGGCGGCGCGCTCGCTCTCGCCGCCGCCGCGATTGTTGGCCTGGGCCAGGAAATCGGCCTTGTCCGGCGCCTCCTGGTTGGCCACGTTGACCAGCGCGACGTCGAGCGTGGGCAGGCTCGGATCAGGCTTGGCGAAGTGGAAGGTGATGCCCAGCAGCAGCACGCCATGCAGCAGCAGCGAGAACAGCATGGTGGCGCCGATCGGGTCGGGTCGGGCGTTGACGGTTGCGGTCGCACTCACGCAGGACGGTTTCCACTGGCGTGCCGCTCGATGACGTCGAACAGCTGGCCTGCAATGTTAAGCCCGAACTGCGCATCCAGTTCACGCACGCAGGTCGGGGATGTGACGTTGATCTCGGTGAGGTAGTCGCCGATCACGTCCAGGCCGGTGAACAGCAGCCCGCGGCGACGCAGTTCGGGGGCCACCTGCGCCACGATCCAGCGATCGCGTTCGGACAGCGGCACGCCCTCGCCGCGGCCGCCGGCGGCGAGGTTGCCGCGGAAATCGCTGCCCTGCGGAATGCGTGCGAGCGCATACGGCACCGGTTCGCCGTCCACGACGAGGATGCGCTTGTCCCCGGCGGTGATCTCGGGCAGATACTTCTGGGCGATTGCGAGCTGCCGGTGCGCGCCGTGGTCGTCGCCGCCGAGCAGGGTTTCCAGCATCGAGTTCAGGTTGCTGTCGCCGTGACGCACGCGGAAGATGCCGCGCCCGCCCATGCCGTCGAGCGGCTTGAGCACCACCTCGCCGTGCTCGGCGGCGAACCGGCGCAATTCGCCGGGGTCGCGCGCCACCAGGGTCGGCGCGATGCACTGCGGGAACTCCAGCGCGAACAGCTTCTCGTTGCAGTCGCGCAGCGAACGCGGATCGTTCACCACCAGCACGCCGCCACGCCGGGCCGCTTCGAGGATCATGGTGTCGTAGACGAACTGCGCGTCGACCGGAGGGTCCTTGCGCATCAGTACCACGTCCAGCTCGCGCAGGTCGTGCCAGCGTGGCTGGCCCAGCGTGTACCAGCCGCGCGGGTCGTCGCGCACCTCGAGCGGCGCGCTGCGCACCCATGGCGCGCCATCGCGCAGGGCGAGGTCGCCCTGTTCGAAATAATGCAGGCCGTGGCCACGCCGGGCGGCCTCCAGCAGCATCGCCAGGGTGGTGTCCTTGGCCACTTTGATGGCGCCGATGGGATCCATCAGGACGCCGACGGAAAGGGTCATCCGGGAAGCTCCGCGGGTTGCCGGGATTGTGCGGTCGCGCCGGCAGGGGTGCGACGACTGCCGGCTATACTAGCCGCGTCGTTCATGTCGTGCCGACCGCGGGGCGTGCCGCATGAGGTGCCGATATGCGTCAACTAGTGCAACCGGCGGGCATCGCGCGGCGGTGGTCGCTTGACAGTTTCGTCAGGCAGGCAGTAAACAGCAAAGCTTCGGGGATGCCGCCACGGTGCGGGTTTGCAGCAGCCGGATCACCGGGATTTCCATATGCGTACCATTGGGCACAACAGTTGCATGACCTGATACTTGTCCTGAGCTCGTGGCGAGCCACAGGGGGGAGTGAGTGAATTTGAACGTGAGCGTTACCGATTTGGCTGGCCTCAAGGTCATGGTGATCGATGACTCCAAGACCATCCGCCGCACCGCCGAGACCCTGCTGAAGAAAGAGGGCTGCGAGGTGCTGACCGCGGTCGACGGATTCGAGGCATTGGCCAAGATTTCGGACCAGAAGCCGGCGATCATCTTCGTCGACATCATGATGCCGCGGCTCGACGGCTATCAGACCTGCGCCCTGATCAAGAACAACCCCGAGTTCCGCGCCACGCCCGTGATCATGCTCAGCTCCAAGGACGGACTCTTCGACAAGGCGCGCGGCCGCATCGTCGGCGCCGAACAATACCTGACCAAGCCGTTCACCCGTGACGAACTGCTTGGCGCAATCCATCGACATGTCAGTACTGCAGCAAGTCACTGACTGCAGACCCTAAGGGGGAGCTGTGGCAAACATTCTCATCATCGACGACTCACCCACCGACGTACGCGTGTTCACCACGCTGCTGGAGCGGGCCGGACACCAGGTTGCAGCCGTGAGCACGGCCGAGGAGGGCATCGAGCGCGTGCGCGCCGAACAGCCTGACCTGGTCATCATGGACGTCATCATGCCCGGCATGAACGGCTTCCAGGCCACCCGCACGCTTACCCGCGACCCCAAGACCCAGCATGTTCCGGTGGTGATGATCACCACCAAGTCGATGGAAACCGATCGTGTCTGGGGCATGCGCCAGGGTGCGCGCGCCTTCATCACCAAGCCGGTGAACGAAAAAGACCTGCTGGCCTGCATCAACGATCTGCTGTCGAGCGGCTCATGAACCAGAGCGCCAACCGTACCCCGTTCGAGATTCTGGCCCGCTACGAGCGGCTGTCGCTGGCGCACGCCTCCGATACCCAGGACAAGTTCGAGGCGCCGGGCTTGTGGCGCGGCATCGGTTTCAGGGTCGGTTCGAGGTTGCTGGTCAGCGGCATCGACGAAATCAACGAGCTGCTCGCCGTGCCGGTGCTGACTCCGGTGCCGGGCACCCAGCCATGGCTGCTCGGCGTGGCCAACGTGCGCGGCAACCTGGTGCCGGTGGTGGACATCGGTCGCTTCCTGTTCGGCGAACGCACCCAGCATTCCGATCGCAGCCGGTTGCTGGTGGTGCGCCAGGGCGGCGGCAGCGTGGCCTTGCTGGTGGACGAGGTGCTCGGTCAGCGCACGGTGGACGCGGAACAGCGCCAGCAAGCGCAGGAGGAGGCCGATCCGCGGCTGGCGCGTTTCGTGGACAACCGGGTAGGCGAGCAGCAACTGGCCATTTTCAGCATGAACCGGCTGGTGCGTGCACCGGATTTCCGTCAGGCGGCTGCCTGACGACCGGGTGAGGCCGGCAGGGGATGCCGTGCGGTTGAAGCGGGGAACCGGAACGCCGGCGCCCGCTTCGGGGCGGCGCGGCAGGGGCCGGTGCGTATGGGCGGCACATATCAGTTAGACCGATGAGGTGAACATGAGTACTACAGGGGGCGTCAGCCGGGAACGCGGATATACCGCACTCATTGTCCTGCTGCTGATCGCGATCGGTTTCGCGGCACTCGACTTCTTCATGCTCAACCAGAAGAACGGCGAAGATCGCCAGGCGGTCGCGCTGACCACGCAGATCCAGGTGCTGTCGCAGCAGACGGCGAAGTTCGCGCTGGAATCCGCCGACGGCAACGTGGACTCCTTCAAGGAACTCGAGTCCACCCGCAATGCCATCGACTCGGCGGTCAAGCGGCTGGACAAGGGCGACCCCGAAAGCGGCATGGAAGCCTATGCCGACGGCAACAAGTCGCCGGCCGGCCGCGCGGTGACCGCGCTGGACGCGGCGTGGGCGCAGCTCGATGGCGACATCGGCAAGATCCTGTCGAACAAGGCGGTGGTGCTCGACTCGGGCCAGCGCGCAGCGACGATTTCGCAGCAGATGCCGCTGCTCAACTCCAGCATGGAGCAGGTGGTCAACATCCTGCAGCAGCGCAACGGCAGTTCCGAGCAGATGCTCGGTACCTCGCGCCAGATGCTGTCGGCCGACCGCATCATCCGCCGCGTGCAGGAGGTGCTGCAGGGCGGCGACAACGCCCAGTCCGCGGCCGACGGCCTGTCGCGCGACGCGCAGCTGTACGGCAGCGTGCTCAAGGGCCTGATCGAAGGCAACCCGGACAGTGGCGTGCGGCCGATTTCCGACGCCAACGCGCGCAAGATCCTCACCGAGATGGACGCCAGCTGGACCAAGCTGGCCGACCCGGTGGCCAAGCTGTCCGCAGCCGCGGCCAACATCGCCGACGTGAAGCGCGCCGGCAACCAGGCCTCGCTGGATTCGCAGACCGTGCTGCTGCGCGCCAACGACCTGTCCGACCAGATCGGCAAGCTGCCGTTGCGCCGCTTGTTCCCAAACGTCTGGTGGGGCCTGTTCGGCGCCATTGCCGCAGTCGCCTTCGCCCTGCTGCTGGTCATTGCCCTGGTCACCGACCAGCGCAAGCGCTTCGCCCAGAGTACCGAGCTGAACCAGCGCAACCAGGAGGCGATCATGCGCCTGCTGGACGAGATGGGTTCGCTGGCCGAAGGCGATCTGACCGTGAAGACCACGGTGTCGGAGGACATCACCGGCGCGATCGCCGACTCGGTGAACTACGCCATCGACGAGCTGCGATCGCTGGTGACCACCATCAACGAGACCTCCGAGCAGGTGTCGTCCTCGGCACAGGAAACCCAGACCACCGCCCGCCATCTGGCCAACGCGGCCGAGCAGCAGGCGCAGCAGATCACCTCGGCGACCTCGGCGATCAACCAGATCGTGAGCTCGATGGACGTGGTGTCCAAGGACTCCGCCGAATCGGCCGACGTGGCCGAGCGCTCGGTGAAGATCGCCTCGCGCGGCGCCGAAGTGGTGCGCGAGACGATTTCCGGCATGGACTCCATCCGCGACCAGATCCAGGAGACCTCCAAGCGCATCAAGCGCCTGGGCGAATCCTCGCAGGAGATCGGCTCGATCGTGACGCTGGTGCAGACGATTCAGTCCGATACCAACGAAGCGGTGAACTCGATGGAGCAGACCACCGCCGAGGTGGTCGCCGGTGCGCGCCTGGCCGAGGACGCCGGCAGCGCGCTGGGCGACATCGAGCGCGTCTCGCACGATCTGTCCGCGCTGATTCAGAACATCTCGACCGCGGCGCGCGAGCAGTCCGCGGCGGCAACCGATATCTCGGTGTCGATGAACGCGATCCAGGAAATCACCTCGCAGACCTCGCAGGGCGCGAGCCAGACGGCCGACTCGATCGGTACCCTGGCGCAGCTGGCAAGCGACCTGCGGCGTTCCGTGGCCCACTTCAAGCTGCCGGGATGATTTTGCTCGACGCGGGCAGCAGCCGGATGAATACACGCACGCACAGTACGGGGGGCAGTCTCGCCGGTTTCGCAATGCCCGCATGGCGTGACCGCTGAGAGAGGCGCATGAGACTTCAAGACCACATCGATTTCACCACGCTGCAGTGGGTCAAGCCGGAACTCGACGACACCTTGTCGATCGCCCGCGAGGCACTGGAGTCGTACGTCGACAATCCGGGCAAGCGCGATTTCATGCGCACCTGCACGGATCATCTGCATCAGGTGCATGGCACCCTGAAGATGGTCGAGCTGTACGGCGCGGCGGCGGTCACCGCGGAGATGGAGGCCCTGGTCGGCGCGTTGTTGAACGACCAGGTGCTCCAGCGCGAGGAAGCCTACGCCGCCCTGATGCGTGGCCTGATGCAGCTGCCGGATTACCTGGAACGGCTGTCCAGCGGCCATCGCGACGTGCCGGTGGTGCTGCTGCCGTTGCTGAACGATTTGCGCGCCACTCGCGGGCTGGAGCCGCTGCCCGAGTCGTCGATGTTCCATCCGAACCTCGATGCCTTCCTGCCCGAGCAGGCTCCGGCGGCGATGAGCGAAGCTTATGCCGCGGCACACCGCGTCGAGCTGGCCGGTTTGCGGCTGCGTTTCCAGCAGCAGTTGCTGGCGTGGTTCCGCGGCCAGGATGCGGCCCAGCAGCTGGTCGCCATGCGCAAGACCCTGCTGGCGATCACTGCGCGTTGCTATCACGTGCATGGCCGGCGCCTGTGGTGGATCGCCGCCGGCGTGCTGGAAGGCCTCGAACAAGGCATGCTCAAGGGGCACGCCCCCGAAGTGCGCCAGCTGATCGGCAAGGTGGATCGCAACATCCGTCTGCTGATCGAGCACGGCGAGAACAGCCTGCGCGCCAGCGACGCCGACGAGGTGGCCTGCAAGCTGCTCTACATCGTGGCCCAGGCGAAGCAGCGCAGTCCGCACATGGAGCTGTTGCGCAGCACCTACGCGCTGGACAGCCTGCTGCCCGACGCCGGGGAACTGGAACACGCCCGCGGTTCGATGGCCGGGCACAATCGCGCCCTGCTCGATTCGGTGTCGCGGGCGCTGAAGGACGACCTGCTGCGCGTCAAGGAAGCGCTGGACCTGTTCCTGCGCGAGCAGGACGGCGATCCGGCCCAGCTTGCCGCCCAGGGCGAAGTGCTCGAACGAGTCGGCGACACGCTGGGCATGCTGGCGCTGGCGGTGCCGCGCCGCGTGGTCGGCGAGCAGCGCCGCGTGCTCGACGAAATCGCCAACCGCCTGCGTCCTGCCGACGAGGAAACGCTGCTGGATGTCGCCGGCGCGCTGCTCTACGTGGAGGCGTCGCTGGACGACCACATCGAGAGCCTCGGCTCCGAAGGCGAACCTGCCGCTGCCGCCGACCCCACGCAGGGGCTGCCGCGCAGCGAAGCGCTCGGCGTGGTCTCCACCCTGATGCAGGAAGCGATCGGCAACACCGGCAAGGTGAAGGACGCGATCGTCGCCTTCGTGGAGTCCGGCTGGCAGCACGACCGGCTCGCCGGCGCGCCGCCGTTGATGGACGAGGTGGCCGGTGCCATGCGCATGCTGTCCTCGCCCCGCCCGGCCGAACTGGCCCAGGGCGTGGGCCGGTTCATCGACTACGAACTGCTGCAGGACCGTCGCGTGCCCAGTGGCGCGCAGATGGATCACCTGGCCGACGCGCTGGCCGCGCTGGAGTACTACCTGGAGGCGGCGCGCGAGCA
>CALCWL010000411.1 GCA_937906285.1 uncultured Rhodanobacter sp.
CACCGCCATGATGTCCTCGATCTGCTCCGCGTCGACGATGTCGTCGGGGAGGTGATCGTTGATCTCGGCGTAGGTCAGATAGCCCTGCTCCAGGCCCTTCGAGATGAGTGCCTTGATTTCCGACTGTTGCTCGTGGGGAGCTTTGCTGTTCATGGATTGACCGACCGCCAAAGGGGTGCAAGAACCGGACATTATAGCGATGTGCTGCTTTTCTGACCAGTTTTCAAGTGAAAAATTCTGTCGTTTGCCGGGCCGAACGACAGGCAAAATTCGAGCCAGACCGCGGCGTTGGCGCTGTCTGCGAGGTCGCGCGCGGCATGCCAGTCAGGCGGTGTCCAGCCAGAAGGTGACCGGGCCGTCATTGACCAGCTCGACCACCATATGGGCACCGAAGCGCCCGGTTTCCACCCTCGGATGGGCAGCCCGCGCCAACCCCAGCAGGCAGTCGAACCAGTGGCGCGCATGCTCGGGCGCGGCGGTGCGGGTGAAGCTGGGGCGCATCCCCGAGCGGGTGTCGGCGGCCAGGGTGAACTGGCTGACCAGCAGCAGGCCGCCGCCGGTGTCGCGCAGCGAGCGGTTCATGCGGCCGGCATCGTCGGCGAACACGCGATAGCCGAGCAGGCGTTCCAGCATGCGCCGGGCCTGCGCCTCGCCATCCTCCGGTTGCACGGCGACCAGCGCGAGCAGGCCGGCGTCGATCGCGCCGACGGTTTCGTCCTCGACCCGCACGCTGGCGCAGGTCACGCGCTGGATGAGGGAGATCATGGGGTGGCCGGCAATGGCGAATCGGGAATCGGGAATGGGAAAAGCATAGCGCCCGGCGGCTGATGCCACGCAGTCGGGCGAGTCCATCCGGTGCGCGCCTGACCATTCCCCCGTTCCCGATTCCCCATTTCCAGCCCGGCTACACTTTCGCTCATGCGTTTCGACATCTACGTGATCTATCTGCTGCTGCGCTTGCTGGCGCTGTTGCCGTTGCGGATGCTGCATGGCATCGGGGCGGGGTTGGGGCGGCTGGTGCTGTGGCGCGGGGGGCGCACGGCCCATCACACCGCGGTGAACCTGCAGATTGCGCGGCCGTTGCCGGATGCGGCGCGCCAGCGCGCGTTGTTGCGCGAGGTAATGGGCGAGGGCGGCAAGTCGATCACCGAAATCGTCAAGGTGTGGGGCGCCGGCGCCGAACGCGCGCTGGGGCTGGTGCGCGAGGTGCGCGGCGAGGCGCTGCTCGATGCCGCGCTGGCGGCGGGCAAGGGCGTGATCATTGCCGCGCCGCACCTCGGCTGCTGGGAGCTGCTGAACTACTGGCTGTGCCGCAAGACGCCGATGGCGATCCTGTACCGGCCGCCGCGCATCGCCGCGATCGAGGGCCTGCTGCGCAAGGTGCGCGGGGCGCTGGCACCCGAGCAGATCCGCGCCGACGGCGCCGGCGTGCGCGCCTTGTACAAGCGCGTGGCCGCCGGCGGTGCGGTGGGCATCCTGCCTGACCAGAAGCCGCGCGCGGGCGAGGGACGGCTGGCGCCGTTCTTCGGCCGCGAGGCGCTGCCCATGGTGCTGCTGCCGCGGCTGGCCGCACGCACCGGCGCCACGGTGCTGTTCGCCTTCGCCGAACGCTTGCCCGCCGGCGCGGGCTACCGCATCCACCTGCGTGAGGCGCCGCCCGGCATCGCCGATGCCGACCCGCAGGTCGCCTGCACGGCGCTCAATCGCGGCGTGCAGGATTGCGTCGAGCAGGCGTTCGCGCAGTACCAGTGGCAGTACAAGCGCTGGTCGGCGGTGGGCCTGGTCAGCCCGTACGACGACGAGGGGCGTCAGGACTGAGCGGGATCATCCGGCGCGGACGATTGCTCCAGCCGGCGCAGGAACACGGTCATTTCCTTTTCGGCCTGCTTGTCGCCGCGCACGCCGGCGGCGGTGATGCCGCGGCGCCAGGCGTCGGCCGCCGAGTCGGGTGTGCCGGTCGCGAGCCGGGCCTTGCCCAGCAGCTTCCACGCAGCCGAATAGCTAGGGTCGAATTCCAGCGCGCGTTCGAGCGCGGCCGCCGCGCCGGCGGCGTCGCCCGCGTCGAGCAGGGCGCTGCCGAGCGAGTAGCGCAGCAGCGCGCCATCGCGCGGGCCGTCGCATTGGCGGCGCAGGTTGTCGAGCAGGGCGCTCACGGCAGGCGATAGCGGCGATCGTCGGCCGGATAGAGCTGGGTCGGCTGCGCCGGTTCCGGCGGCGTGTGGCCGGCGCGCAGGTCGGCCAGCGAACTGGCCGTCCAGATCACCACCCACGACGAGCGGAACGGCTGCGCCAGCAGGGCGTAGCGCAGGTCGGCCGGAGTCAGCGTCTCGGGGCGGTCGACCACCAGTGCATCGGGGTGCGCGCGCGCGTAATCGGCCAGCGCCTGATCGCCGTAGAGCTCGGTGATCGGGCGAGTCAGCCGCCCGGCGAAGTGGAATTCGCCGGCGTAGCTGCCCATGAAGGCCAGCGGATAGCCTGCCTGTTCGGCGCGGCCCAGCAGTTCGGCCGAGGGGCGCAGGTCCCAGCGCGGCCACAGGGTCAGCGTGAACAGCGCATTCAGCGCGAACACGCCGATCAATCCGGCCACCGCCAGGCGGCGCAGCTCGCCGCGGCCGCGCATCAGCAGCAGGATGCCCAGCAGCAGGAAGATCACGCTGAAATAGCGGCTGTAGGGCGCGACCGTGTGCGCCCAGTCGCCCTGCACGACGGCGTGCTCCACCAGCACCGGCAGCGCAAACAGCAACAACGCGAAGACGATGCCCGCCACGCCCAGTGGCCAGGTGCCGAGCGCGTAACGGTTGGCCAGTGCGGGACGGCGCTCGCGCAACACCGCAATCGCGCCGGCCATCAGCAAGGCCACGCCGGCCAGCTCCGGCAGTGGGTAATACAGCTGCTTGCCGCTGATCAGCGAGAACACCACGAATGCGGGAACCAGCCAGCACAGCGCGAAGCGCAGGCCCGATTCCAGCGGTCGGCGCAGGCCGGCCACGGCCACCCAGGTCCGCGGCCAGCCGCTGAACGGGAACAGCAGCACCGGCAGCCACAACACGTAGAACCAGAACGGTTCGGCGTGGTTCTGCAGGTCCTTGCCTTCGGACAGCTTGTCCACCACGCGGCCCGCGGTCTGGGTGAAGAACAGCCGTTCGCGATAGGCGTCACCGCCGACGAAGCCGGCCGGCACGGCCCACGCGAGCAGCATCGCTCCACCGAACAGCAGCGCCAGCACGCCCGCCCCGTACCAACGCGCGCGATGTTCGCGCGCCCACTCGTTCCACAGCGGGCCGAGCAGCCACGGGAAGGCGACGTGAAGCAGCATCACCGGGCCCTTGGTCAGCAGGCCCAGCCCCACGCAGACGCCGAACAGCAGCCAGCGCGGTTCGCCGCGCCGCGGCTTCGGCGCCAGGCAAAGCAAGGCGGCCAGCACCCAGACCGCCAGCAGCACGTCGTACATGATCTGCAAGGCGAACAGAAACGCGTAGCCGAACGCCAGCAGCATCCACGGCGCGGCCTTGGCCATCCACGGCCGGTGCGGGAACAGCCGCCGCGCCAGCAGCGACACCAGCACCAGCTGCGCGCCGCCGAACAGCACCTCCAGCACGCGCGGCCACACGTCGCTGACGCCGAACACGAACCAGCCGGCCTCGATCAGCCAGAACAGCA
>CALCWL010000412.1 GCA_937906285.1 uncultured Rhodanobacter sp.
CCAGAACTGCATCGGCCCGATCTTCTTCGAGATCATCCAGCGCAAGGGCAACGAGGGTTTCGGCGAGGGCAATTTCCAGGCGCTGTTCGAGTCGATCGAGCGCGACCAGATGAAGCGCGGTTTCCTCTGAAGGAGCGGTGCATGGCAACGATCGTGGGCAAGGGTTACCAATCCGGCTTCGGCAACGAATTCGCCAGTGAAGCGATCCCCGACGTGCTGCCGGTCGGCCAGAACTCGCCGCAGCGCGTGGCGCACGGGCTCTACGCCGAGCAGCTGTCCGGCACCGCGTTCACCGCGCCGCGGCACCTGAACCGGCGCAGCTGGCTGTACCGCATCCGCCCGGCGGCGGTGCACGAGCCGTTCCAGCCGCTGGCGCACGCGCGCTTCCACAACCGTTTCGACGAGGCGCCGGCGACGCCGAACCAGTTGCGCTGGGATCCGCTGCCGCTGCCGACACAGCCGACGGATTTCATCGACGGTCTGGTCACCCTGGCCGGCAACGGCGGGCCGGCGGAGCAGGCCGGCATCGGCATTCACCTGTACGCGGCCAATCGTTCGATGCAGGGGCGCTTCTTCCACGACGCCGACGGCGAGTTGTTGATCGTGCCGCAGCAGGGTCGGCTGCGGCTGGCCACCGAGCTGGGCGTGATCGAGATCGAGCCGCAGGAGATCGCGGTGATTCCGCGCGGGGTGCGGTTCCGCGTCGACCTGCTCGACGGCGAGGCGCGTGGCTACGTCTGCGAGAACTTCGGCGCGCTGTTGCGGCTGCCGGATCTCGGCCCGATCGGCTCGAACTGCCTGGCCAATGCGCGCGACTTCCTGACGCCGGTGGCGGCATACGAGGACGTCGAGGGCGCGTTCGAGCTGGTGGCCAAGTTCCAGGGTGCGTTGTGGAGCGCGAAGATCGGTCATTCGCCGCTGGACGTGGTCGGCTGGCACGGCAACTACGCGCCGTACAAGTACGACCTGCGCCGCTTCAACACGATCGGTTCGATCAGCGTCGACCATCCCGATCCGTCGATCTTCACCGTGCTGACCTCGCCCAGCGACACCGCCGGCACCGCCAACGTCGACTTCGCGATCTTCCCGCCGCGCTGGCTGGTGGCGCAGCACACCTTCCGCCCGCCGTGGTTCCACCGCAACGTGGCCAGCGAGTTCATGGGCCTGATCGCCGGCGTGTACGATGCCAAGGCCGAGGGCTTCGTGCCCGGCGGCGCCTCGCTGCACAATTGCATGAGCGGCCACGGGCCGGATGCGGCGACGTTCGAGAAGGCGTCCAACGCCGACCTGTCCAAGCCGGACGTGATCACCGCCACCATGGCCTTCATGTTCGAGACGCGCAAGGTGATCCGGCCCACGCAGCAGGCGCTGGACGCGCCGCAGTTGCAGCAGAACTACTACGAATGCTGGCAGGGCATCGCCAAGCATTTCGCGCCGTGACGGCCGTCCATCCACGAAGCACATACAAGGCAGCACGATGAAACTCGGATCTCTCAAGGAAGGCGGCCGCGACGGCACGCTGGTGGTGGTCAGCCGCGATCTCTCCCGCGCAGTGAAGGCGGACGGCATCGCGCCGACGCTGCAGGCGGCGCTGGACGACTGGTCGAACGCGGCGCCGCGGCTGAATGCGTTGTCGGACGAGTTGAACGCGGGCGCCGCCGCCGGCGCGTTCGCGCTGGATGTCCGCACGCTGGCTTCGCCGCTGCCGCGCGCCTACGAGTTCGTCGACGGCAGCGCCTACCTGCCGCACGTGGAGCGCGTGCGCAAGGCGCGTGGCGCCGAGGTGCCGGCTTCGTTCTACACCGACCCGCTGATGTACCAGGCCACCAGCGCGGGCTTCCTCGGCCCGCGCGATCCGGTGGTGGTGCCCAGCGAGGATTTCGGCATCGACCTGGAAGCGGAAGTGGTGGTGGTCACTGACGACGTGCCGATGGCGGTCACGCCGGTGCAGGCCTCCGCACACATCCAGCTGATCGGCCTGGTCAATGACGTCAGCCTGCGCGGGCTGATCCCCGGCGAGCTGGCCAAGGGCTTCGGCTTCCTGCAGAGCAAACCGCGTTCGGCGCTGTCGCCGGTGCTGGTGACCCCTGACGAACTGGGCGAGGCCTGGGCCGGCGACAAGCTGCACTTGCCGATGCGCACCTGGCTGAACGGCAAGTGGTTCGGCGAGGCCGAGTGCGGCGTGGACATGCAGTTCTCGTTTGCCCAACTGGTGGCGCACGTGGCCAGGACGCGGCCGCTGACCGCCGGCACCATCGTCGGCTCCGGCACCATCGCCAACCAGGACACCGGCAAGGGCGCCTCTTGCCTGGCCGAGCAGCGCACCGTGGAAACCCTGCGCGACGGCAAGCCGTCGACGCCCTTCCTGAAGTATGGCGACCGCCTGAAGATCGATGTCACCGACGCCGCCGGCGCCTCGATCTTCGGATCCATCGAGCAGCAGGTGGAGCCGCCCAAGCGCTGAAAGGCCGGGAATGGGGGATAGGGAATAGGGAATAGGGAATAGGGCATCATGCCCGTCGACACGCCGCGCGAGCCAAGCGCTTCACCGAGAAGGGGCGATGCCTGCGTGTGAAGCCTTTCGCCAGCGGGAGCCCCTCGGCGTGCGTGTTTCCCCGATTCTCGATTCCCTATTCTCCATTCCCTGCATCAAAAACGCTGCGGCAGGTTGACGCGAGTCCCGCCGGGTTGACGCGGATCAAGGCGGGCGGACATGGCGGTGGACAGACTCGCTCCATGACCACTCCCATCGAACCTCCCGACTTCGACCCCGCGCTGATCGCCCGTTACGACGTGGCCGGCCCGCGCTACACCAGCTATCCGACGGCGCCGCAGTTCAAGAGCGACTTCGACGAAGCGGTGTTGCGCGGAGTGATCCGGGCTTCCAACGAGGAGCCGATCCCGCGTCCGCTGTCGCTGTACGTGCACGTGCCGTTCTGCATGAGCCCGTGCTTCTACTGCGGCTGCAACCGCATCATCACGCGCGACCGCAGCCAGGCCGACCGCTACCTCGAACGGCTGTACCGCGAGATCGAGCTGATCGCGCCGCTGTTCGACCGCGACCGCCCGGTGCGCCAGCTGCACTTCGGCGGCGGCACGCCCAACTTCCTCGATATCCGCCAGATGGGCGAACTGCTGGAATCGCTGGCGCGGCATTTCAGCTTCAGCCGGGCGGCGGATCGCGAGTTCGGCATCGAGATCGACCCGCGCTTCGCCGACGGTGCCTACGTGCACGGTCTGGGCGAGCTGGGTTTCAACCGCATTTCGGTGGGCATCCAGGATTTCGATCCGGCGGTGCAGGAAGCGGTCAACCGCATCCAGAGTTTCGAGCAGACCCGCGAGGTGCTCGACGCGGCGCGCAAGTCGTGGTTCCGCTCGACCAGCGTGGACCTGATCTACGGCCTGCCGCTGCAGACCGTCGACGGCTTCAGCCGCACGCTGGAGCAGGTGGTCTCGCTCGACCCGGATCGGGTGGCCGTCTACGGCTACGCGCACCTGCCGGAGATGTTCAAGGCGCAGCGGCAGATCGCCGCCGCCGACCTGCCCGATGCTGCCACGCGACTGGCGCTGTTCGGTCGCGCGGTGGCGCAGCTGTCGGCGGCGGGTTACGTCTATGTCGGCATGGACCACTTCGCCAAGGCCACCGACGAACTGGTGCTGGCGCAGCGCGCCGGCACGCTGCAACGCAATTTCCAGGGTTATTCGACCCACGGCCATTGCGACATCGTGGGGCTGGGCGTCAGCGCGATCGGCCGCATCGGCGACAGCTACAGCCAGAACGCGCGCGACCTGATGGGCTATTACGGGGCGCTGGATGCCGGCCGCCTGCCGGTGGCACGCGGGCTGGAACTGGACGAGGACGACCTGATCCGGCGCGAGCTGATCGGCGAGCTGATGTGCCACGGGGTGGTCGACAAGCAGCAGTTCGGCGCGCGCCATCGGCTGCTGTTCGACGAATATTTCGCGCGCGCGCGCGAACGCCTCGCGCCGCTGGTGGCCGACGGTTTGGTGGAGGACGACGCGCGCGAGGTGCGGGTGACCTCGCGGGGCCGTCTGCTGTTGCGTATCATCGCTATGTGCTTCGACGCCTATCTCGACGACAAGGCACAGGCGGCGCGCTATTCGCGCGTGATCTGATCCACGCAGCTCCGACCAGGCAACCCGATCGCATCATGGATTCCAAGCACCCGGCAGGGCGCCTGCCCGAGCCGCCCAACCCGATTGCCGACGACGGCGACGAGGCGCACTTCTGCGGCACCTGCGCGTTTTCCAGTGCCTGCATCGCCGCCGGCTACAACAAGCCCGAGCTGGCGCAGTTGCAATGCCTGGTCGAGCACGTCGGGCCGTTCCGTGCCAGCGAACACATCTTCCGCACCGGCGATCCGTTCCGCGCGATCTTCGCCGTGCGCAGCGGCACCGTCAAAACCCGCATGGTGGACAAGGAGGGCCGCGAGCAGGTGCTGGGTTTCTACCTGCCCGGCGAGGTGATCGGCCTCAACGCGATCTACCCCGAGCATTTCCCGTGCGACGCGGTGGCGCTGGATACCTCGTTCTTCTGCCGCTTCTCCTTCCCCGCGATGAGCGCGCTGGCCTCGCGCATCCCGGCGGTGCAGAAGCACCTGTTCCGCCTGTTGAGCAAGGAACTGGGCAGCGCCAGCCTGCTGGCCGGCGACCACAGCGCGGACGAGCGCATGGCGGCGTTCCTGATGGACCTGGCCGGGCGCTATGCCGCACGCGGCTTCTCCGCCACCCGCTTCCACCTCAGCATGTCGCGCGGCGACATCGCCAACTACCTGCGGCTGGCCGCCGAAACGGTGAGCCGCGTGCTGAGCCGCTTCCGCAGCCAGAAGCTGATCCGCATCGAGGGTCGCGAACTGGAACTGCTCGATCCCGATGCCTTGCGCCAGCTCGGCCAGGCGCTGCTGCCGGACTGAGCCCTAGGCTGCCGGCACGGCTTCCTCGACCACCTGCGGCCGCGCCCGCGAGCGGCGATAGCTCGCAATGATGTCGCCGTAATGGATCACCCGGCCGATGGTGTAGGTGGTGATGCGGGTGACGTCGCGCACCGGTTTCAGGTGGCTGGGGCGGAACGCGCCGTGGTAGCGCGAGGCGATCGGCACCGAGACGATGCCGAGGTTCTTTTCGCGCGAGGCGGCGATCAGGATGGCGGCCTCGAACACGAAGTTTTCCGCGGTCAGGTCGACCAGTTCCAGTGCTTCGCGCGGATACCAGCGCTG
This sequence comes from uncultured Rhodanobacter sp., assembly GCA_937906285.1. GTDB lineage: Bacteria > Pseudomonadota > Gammaproteobacteria > Xanthomonadales > Rhodanobacteraceae > Rhodanobacter. The sequence goes on from CALCWL010000412.1 coordinate 5,238, forward strand.
GCCGCTCTGGGTGTCCGCCACCGGCTGGGCACAGGCCCACGAGATGCCCCAGTCGGCGACCGCGTTGGCGCGGCGACGGCCTTTCGGTTGTTGCGCCTTGTCCAGCAGCCGCGCGCCGATCACGATGTGTTGCGGGTAGCGCACGGCGGCGGCGACGATGCGCGGGATGTCGCTGGCCAGATGCTGGCCGTCGCCGTCCATCGTCAGCACGGCGTCGTAGCCGCGGCGCAGCGCCTCGCGAAAGCCCTGGCGCAGCGCCTCGCCCTTGCCGCAGCGTCGCTCGTGGCGCAGCAGCGTCACCGGCAGGCTGGCGACGATTTCCGGCGTGCGGTCGTCCGAGCCGTCGTCGATCACGATCACCGGCACGTTCAACGCGAGTACGGATTCGATCACGGCGCGGATCGCCGCCTCTTCGTTGAGGCAGGGAATCAATACGCACCAGCGTGCGGCGGATGTATTCACGCGACCTTCTCCATGGCGATCTGCAATCCCAGCGCGGGGGCGGCGGCCAGCCGGCATGATCCCGCATTGCCGGCCAGCAAGGCGAGCAGGGCCAGGCTGCTGGCCGACGGATTGGTTCTGCGCCAAGCGGCCAGAGGCTCCGGCAAGGCATCGTCGGGCTGCGGCGGGACCAGTCGCAGGTCGAGCCGGGCCAGCGTGGCCGCGCTTGCGGCGGGCGCCAGCACCAGTGCACAGCCGAACGGTTGGTTGCTGCCGGTGACTTCCGTCAGCGGGCCGCTGCCTTCGCTGTCGCTGCACACCAGCAGCACCGGGCGCTCATCGGCCAGCACCTGGCTGGCCGCCTCGAGCAGGCCGGCACCGAAACTGGCCGCCTGCGCGGCTATCGCGGTGGATGGCGCGTGGCAGCCGGTGGCGATGGTCCAGTAGCCGACGGCGGCGTTGTGCACCGAGTTGTGGAAGCGGATCGGCGACAACTCGGCCGGCGCGCGCGCCAAGGTGGCGCACATGTAGTCGGTGATCGGCTGGTCGCCATGGGCGGAGGCGAACACGCAGGCCAGCGTGGCGGCGTCGCGGCCGCTCATCGCCACCGCCTGGCCCGCCACCTCGATCGCCAGCAGCACGCTGGCCGGGGCACGGCGGCGTTCGTTCGCCGGCAGCGTGGCCGCGGCCGGCCGCACCGGCGCAGGCGCAGGCGTTTCGCCCGCGAGCACGCTGCGCAACGCCGCGAAGTCGGCCAGCTGCGGCGACCACAGGCCGACGCCCTCGACATGGACGCGCAGGTCGCTCATGCGGCGAATCCCGCGCGGGCGAAGGCCAGGCAGGCGTTGTTGCCGCCGAAGCCGAACGAGTTGCTGAGCGCCACGTCGATGTGCCGCTGCTCGTTGCGCCACGCGAACTGCGCGCCGCAGATCGGGTCGGGCGTGTCGACGCCGAGATTCCCGGGCACCAGATCGTGCTCGATCGCCTGCAGCGCCACGGTGGCTTCGACGATGCCCGCCGCGCCCAGCGTGTGGCCGGTGAAGCCCTTGGTCGAACTGGCCCGGGTGGTGGCGGGGAAGGCACGGCCGACCAGCGCCGCTTCCACTTCGTCGTTCTTCTGGCTGGCGGTGCCGTGCAGGTTGATGTAGCCGACTTGCGCGGGATCGAGCCCGGCACGCGCCAGCGCATCGTTCAATGCCAACTCCGCACCGAGTCCTTGCGGATGCGGCGTGGACATGTGGTGCGCGTCGCTGGCTTCGCCGTAGCCGAGCAGCCGCGTCGCGTCGGGCGCGGCGTCGATCCGCTCCAGCAGGGCGAAGCCGGCCGCCTCGCCGATCGAGATGCCGTTGCGCGCCGCGTCGAACGGCCGGCACGGCCCGGGCGAGACCAGTTCCAGCGCATTGAAGCCGAACAGCACGCTGTCGCACAGGGTATCCACGCCGCCGACCACGGCCGCGTCGATCAGACCCAGCCGCAGCATCCGCTCGGCGCTGGCGAACACCTTGGCACTGGACGAGCAGGCGGTGGAGACGGTCAGGCACGGCCCTTCCAGTGCCAGTGCCGCGGCCACGAAGGCAGCCAGCGAATGTGGCGTGTGGATCGCCGCGCGCAGCATGTCGTCGGGGAAACCGCCATCCGCGTCGAGCCGCCGATACGCCTCCTCGGTGGCGCCGATGCTGGCGGTCGAGGTACCCAGCAGCAGGGCGACGCGGCTGGCGCCGTAACGCGCGCGCGCGGCATGCACGCGATCAAGGAAACCGTCCTGGTTCAGGCCGAGCCAGGCCAGCCGGTTGTTGCGGCAATCCCATGACGCGAGCGCGGCGGGCAGCGCGGCGGTTTCCAGGCCATCGACGCGGCCGATCCAGCATGCCAGCGGCGCACTGCTGAAATCGTTCGGACGCAGGCCGCTGCGCTCGCCGCGCAACGCGTCGAGCTGGGCGTCGAGCCCGTGGCCGAGTGCCGACGTGGCGGTGTGCGCGGTGACCGCGAGAGGTGTCATCACATGAGGCATCGCGAAAGCCTAGCGGTCGCCCTGCAGCTTGCCTAGCCTGCGACCATTGGCGGAGTCCGATCGTCGCCAGCACGGCATGAAGATGCCGCGAACGTCGTACACCGTTAAGCTGTCGCGTCTCCCGCACCGACGATGCCTTGGCGTGTCCGCCCCGCGAAAACCCTCGAAATACTTGCGCGACGCCGACGTGCTGCATGCGGCAGTGGTCACCGGGCTGGTCGTGGTGCTCAGTGCCGGCCTGGTCTGGCTCGGCTATCTGGTCCATGTATGGCGCATCGCCACGCGCAGCCCGCTGTCGCCGCCGCGACGGATGACCGTGCTGGTGTTCGGCCGCCGGCTGGAACATGACGCGCCCGGCCATGATTACCGGCAGCGCCTGCAGCGCGCGCTGGTCCTGGCACGGCAGCAACAGACCGATCATCTGCTGCTGCTCGGCGGTTGCAGCGGCAGCGAGCTGAGCGAGGCCGCTGCCGGCGAGGCCTGGTTGCGCCAGCACGAGCTGACCGGCGACGTGCGCGTGGAGCTCGAACAGGATTCGATCGACTCGCTGGAGAACCTGCGCCATGCGCGCCGGCTGCTGCTGGAACAGGGAAGCCTGCCGCCGGTGGCCCTGGTGACCAGCCGCTACCACCTCGCGCGCTGCCTGCTGCTGGCGCGGCGGCTCGGCTTCGACAGCATGGCCGTGGCGGCGGAGCCGTCGCTGCCGCGGCATGCGCGTTACCTCGGCCGGCTGGTGCTGGAGGCGGGCTACCTGATGTGGATCGACATCGGCATGCGCTGGGCGCGGTTGATCGGCCACGCGCGCATGGCCGCACGCATCAGTTGAGCTGCGCCGGATCAGGGCGGCGCGGCGCTGCACCGCAGCCGGTCGCGCACGGCTGCTTGCTAAGCTTGGCTCCATCGAATCTTTCGGGCCAGACGATGAGTGCACAAGCCGACCTTGCCGAAACCTTCCTGCGCGAACTGCAGGACCGCATCTGCGCCGCGATCGAGCAGGCCGATGGCGGCGCGCGCTTCGTCGAGGATGCGTGGACGCGCACGGCGGGCGGCGGCGGGCGCACTCGCGTACTGCGCGATGGCGCGGTGTTCGAGCAGGCCGGGGTGAACTTCTCGCGCGTGCACGGGCACCAGCTGCCGCCCAGCGCCACCGCGCACCGGCCGGAGCTGGCCGGCGGCAGCTTCATCGCCACCGGCGTGTCGCTGGTGCTGCACCCGAAGCCGACCACCCACGCCAACGTGCGCTACTTCGAGGCCAGCAAGGAGGGCGTGGAGCCGGTGTGGTGGTTCGGCGGCGGCTTCGACCTCACCCCGTT
>CALCWL010000413.1 GCA_937906285.1 uncultured Rhodanobacter sp.
GCGCGTGTCCTCCGGGTTGCGCACCATGCGCTGGATGATGTGCCAGCACAGCCCCTGGTGCTCGCGCACTAGGCGTTCGAACGCGCCCGGCCGGTTGGCCAGCACGGCGTCGACCAGTTCGCGGTCGGGGTTGCTGCGGATGTCATCCATGGGGCACGAGATACGCGTCGCCTGCCAACGGTTGCAAGTGCCGGGCTGCAACCGTCGGGTGGCGGCACGTATCCAAGGTCTCGAACGCCGACCATTCCGTCGCCGACCCGAGGAAAGCCGCCATGAATTTCGAAGCCCTGATCCCGATCACCATGTTCATCTGCATTGCCTACGCCATCAAGGTGGTGGTGGATGCCCGGGTGCGCCGCCAGATGGTCAATGCCGGCGGCTCGGAAGAGCTGGTCAACTCCGTGTTGCGCGACGAGGAACTGCGCCGCCGCTACTCCTCGCTGCGCTGGGGCATCGTGCTGGTCGCGCTGGCGCTCGGCTTCGGCTTGATCCAGTGGTTCGGCTGGCAGGAAGTCACCCCCGGCATGGTCGCCGTGCTGGCCGGTGCGACGGGGCTGGGCAACCTGGCGTTTTTCGCGATCTCGCGCAAGCTGGGCTGAAACTGGTTCAATGGCGGGCATCGCCGCACCGGCGGCATGCCCACCCGAAGAGCCGGAAGCGTGAACGAGCAAATGTTGTTCAATCTGGTGGATCTGGCCGGCACGTTCGCGTTCGCGATCAGCGGCGCGACCGCGGCCAGGCGTGGCAACCTCGATCTGTTCGGCATCCTGGCAATCGCCTTCATCACCGCGTGCGGCGGCGGCATCGCGCGCGACCTGTGCATCGGCGCGATCCCGCCGGCCGGCCTGTCGGACTGGCGCTACCTGTTCACCGCCGTGGTCGCCGCGCTGCTGACCATCGTGGCCTATCCGTGGGTGGAGCGGCTGACCTATCCGGTGCGGCTGTTCGATGCGATGGGCCTGGGCCTGTTCGCGGTGTATGGCGCGCACAAGGCGCTGGCGTACGGCAACAACGCCGAGGTCGCCATCCTGCTCGGCATCGTCACCGCGGTCGGCGGCGGCATGGCGCGCGACGTGCTGCTGACGCGCGTCTCGATCGTGCTGCAGCGGGAGATCTACGCTTCGGCGGCACTGATCGGCGCTGCACTGACGGTGCTTGGCGAACATCTCCACTGGCCGGCGGTGTGGGCGACCTGGCTGCCGATCCTGGTGTGCTTCGGCCTGCGCTTCCTGTCGCTGC
>CALCWL010000414.1 GCA_937906285.1 uncultured Rhodanobacter sp.
GGCTTTTCCGATGCGCTGATCCTCGACCGCGCCTGCCGCGAGGCCGGCCTGCCCAACCCGATGCAGCCGCTGGCCGGCACCCGCCGGCGCCGCTCCGTGTTCGCCCTGACCCGCCGCGACGGCTGGCTGTTCGGGCGCAGCCGCAAGCGCGCCGCCGGGGAACCGCTGCGCCAGCTGGTGCGCTCGCTCGAGGGCGTGCCCGACCTGGACGTCCAGGTCGTGCCGGTGGCGATCTACGTCGGCCGCGCACCCAGCCGTGAGACCGGCTGGTTCCGCGTACTGTTCTCGGAAAACTGGGTGATGGTCGGCCGCTTCGGCCGCCTGCTGGCGCTGCTGCTGAACGGGCGCGACACGGTGGTGCACTTCTCCGCGCCGGTATCGCTGCGCAGCGTGCTGGATGAATCCGGCGAGATCGGGCCGGAGCGGTTCGCGCGCAAGATCGCACGGGTGCTGCGCATCCACTTCCGGCGCATCCGCGCCGCGGTGATCGGGCCGGACTTGTCGCACCGGCGCACCGTGGTCGACGCCGTGCTGGCGGCCGAGCCGGTGCGGGCGGCGATCGCCGCCAACGCCGCCAAGGAAAAGACCAGCCACGCCAAGGCCTGGCGCAAGGCGCACAAGATGCTGCTGGAGATCGCCGCCGACTATTCGCACCCGGTGGTGCGCTCGGCATCGTTCGTGCTCTCCAGCTTCTGGAACAAGCTGTACGACGGCATCGCGATGCACCACTTCGACAAGGCCCGCGCGGTGGCGCCCGGCTACGAGGTGGTCTACGTGCCCAGCCATCGCAGCCACGCCGATTACCTGCTGATGAGCTACCAGCTGCACGTCTCCGGCGTGGTGGTACCGCACATCGCCGCGGGGGTGAACCTCAACCTGCCGGTGATCGGGCCCATCCTGCGCCGCGGCGGTGCGTTCTTCATGCGCCGCAGCTTCACCGGCAACCCGCTGTACTCGGTGGTGTTCAAGGAATACATGGCACAGTTGATCGACCGCGGCGTGCCGATCGAGTACTTCACCGAAGGCACCCGCTCGCGTACCGGCCGGTTGCTGACGCCGCGCGGCGGGCTGCTGTCGATGACCGTGCGCGCGTTCCTGCGCGCGCCGCGCCGGCCGGTGCTGTTCCAGCCGGTCTACATCGGCTACGAGAAGCTGATGGAGGGCAACAGCTACATCGGCGAGCTCAGCGGCAAGCCGAAGGAGAAGGAATCCCTGCTCGGCCTGCTCAAGGGCCTGAAGGTGCTGCGCCAGCGCTACGGCCACGTGGCGCTGAACTTCGGCGAGCCGATCGAGCTGACCCCGCTGCTCGACGCCGCCAGCAGCGACTGGCGCAGCGCCGGACTCGATCCGGAAGCGAAGCCCGAATGGCTCAATGGGGTGGTCAGCCTGTTGGCCGAGAAGATCCAGGTCAACATCAACCGCGCCGCCGACGTCAACCCGATCAACCTGCTGGCACTGGCCCTGCTGGCCACGCCCAAGCACGCGATGGCCGAGAACGACCTGCTGGTCCAGCTCGACCTGGGCAAGGCGCTGCTGGAGGAACTGCCGTACTCCGACCGCGTCACGCTGACTCCGATGAACCCCGCCGCGATCATCGCCTACGGCGAGCAGATGGGCTGGATCGAGCGGGTGCAGCATCCGCTGGGCGACGTGCTCACCGTCAGCGGCGAAAAGGCCGTGCTGCTGAGCTATTTCCGCAACAACGTGCTGCACCTGATGGCCAGCGCGGC
>CALCWL010000415.1 GCA_937906285.1 uncultured Rhodanobacter sp.
GCACCCAGCGGTTCGTCCAGCAGCAAGGCGTCGGGGTCGACCATCAGTGCGCGCATCAGCGCCACGCGCTGGCGCTGGCCGCCGGAGAGTTCGGCCGGGTAGCGCGCCAGCGCGTCCGCTGGCAGCCGGGTGAGCCGGGCCAGCGCCTGCGCGCGCTCGCGGATGCGTGGCAGCGCCCAGCCCAGGTGTTGCGGCAGCAGGCCGAGGTTGCCCATCGCGGTGAGATGCGGGAACAGGCCGCCGTCCTGGATCACGTAGCCGACGCGGCGGCGCAGGGCGAGCACGTCGGCCGGCTGCAGAACACGACCGTCCACCCGCACGCAGCCGCTGTCGCTGCGCTCCAGCCCCAGCAGCAGGCGCAACACGGTGGACTTGCCCGAACCGCTGCTGCCGATCAGTGCGGTGGTGCTGCCGGCCTCGAATGCCAGCTCGACCGGCTGCAGCGCCACGACGTCGCCGTAGCGCTTGCTGGCGCCTTCGAGCGCGAAACAGATGCCGCCGCCGGCGTCAGCGGCGGCCATGGTTCCGCGCGTGATGCCGTCCGTTCCGCGGCGGGGCCGGGCTGGCGTTCACGCGGGCGGCACCGTGGTGGCGAAGCGGGCGATGAAGTCGGCCGCCGGTTGCGGACGACCCAGGTGGAAACCCTGGCCGAAGTCGCAGCCCATGTCGACCAGCAGCGCCTGGGTGGCGGCATCCTCGATGCCCTCGGCGGTGGTGGCCAGGTCCATGTGGTGGGCCATGTTGATGATCGCGCGCACCAGCTTGGCGGTGTGCGGTTCGCTGCGGATGGCGCCGATCAGCGACTGGTCGATCTTCAGCTCGGTGGCCGGGAACTGGCGCAGGTAGGCGATCGAGGCGTAGCCGGTGCCGAAGTCGTCGATCGCGATCCCGATGCCGTGGTCGCGCAGCCGCCGCAGCACCTGCACGCTCAGTTCGAGATCGTTGACCAGGGTGGTTTCGGTGATCTCCACGATCACCGCGGTCGGCGGCACACCCCAGATCTCCAGCGCGCCGAGCAATTGCTCGACCATGCCCGGGCGCGACAGCACGCGCGGCGAGAAGTTGATCGCAAAGCGCAGGTCGCGGGACGAGGGCAGGCTGGCCACGTGGCGCAGCGTGGTGTTCATGCTCCAGCGGGTGAGCACCGAGATCAGGTCGCTCTGCTCGGAGAACGGCACGAAGTTGGCCGGCGAGACCTCGCCGTGGCTGGGACTGCTCCAGCGGGCCAGCGATTCGGCGCCGGCCAGGCGGTCGCCCTGCAGGTTCCAGATCGGCTGGAAGAACACCTGCAGCCGGTTGGCATCCAGCGCCTCGCGCAATTCGTCGTAGAAGATCTCGACCTGGGTGTCGTGCGGGGCGTAGACCACGTACAGCTCGCCGCGCCGCTGCGCCTCGTCCAGCGCCATGCCGGCGCGGCGGCACAGACGGTCGGCGCCGGGGCCGTGATCGGGATACAGCGCGATGCCCATTACCGGCCGCACCAGCCAGGGCGAAGCGGTTCCGTCCAGCGGCTGCTCGAAGGCCTGGATCAGGCGCGTGCCGGCGAGCAGGGCGTGGTTGGCGCTGAGCATGGCCGGCAGCAACACCACGAAGCCGTCGTCGCCGGCGCGAAACACGCGGTCGATCGGGCGCAGCGAGCGCTGGATCAGGGCGTGCGCCATGTCCTCGGCCTGCTCGCCCTGGGCGTAGCCGAAACGCAGGCTGATTTCGCGCAGACCTGGCACGCGCAGCATCAGCACGGCAAAGCGCTCGCCCGCGCTGTCCCGAATGTGGGCCTCGATCTGTTCGAAGATGTGTTCGCGGTTCAGCATGCGGTGGCGGGCCAGTGGGGAGGCGGGCGGACGTTCGGCAGGGTCGCCATCATTGCAGGAAGAACCGGCTTGCATCGATACCGTAGTCGCCGACCGCCAGGCTGCGCACGATGTCCACGCCCTCGTCGTCGTCC
>CALCWL010000416.1 GCA_937906285.1 uncultured Rhodanobacter sp.
AGCCGGCGGCTGCCGATCGGCACATTCTTCTCCGCCAGTTCGGCGCTGATCGCCTTGCTCGCCATCGTGCTGACCGGCAAGGGGATCGCCGCCCTGCAGGAGGCCGGCTGGGTCACAGTAAGCGTCGCGCCGGTGCCGCATATCGAACTGCTGGGCATTTATCCGACGTGGCAATCCTTGCTGGCCCAGTTGACGATTCTGGTGCTGCTGGCGGTCGGATTCGCGTTCAATATCCGTCGCGGCCGCCAATCCTCCGCGTCAGCCACCACGACCAGGGAAGTTCTCCCCGATGCAGAATGAAGGCAATAGGGCATGACTGAATGTGGTTGTCACACTGAAGCCAGCAATGAAGCGGAGCGACGCATCCTCCACCTCGCGCTGGTTCTGAATGCCACGATGTTTGTGGTCGGCATTGTCGCGGGTCTGATCGCGCAATCGATGGGGCTGATCGCCGATTCGCTGGACATGCTCGCCGACGCGAGTGCGTACGGCATCGCGCTCGTCGCCTGGCAGCGCAGTACAAGCTTCAAAGCATCGGCCGCTTCCGTGAGCGGCACGTTGCTGCTGATCTTGGGCGCCGGTGTCGTCGCGGGTGTGGTGTGGCGACTCGTTGCGGGCAGTCATCCCGAGGGTGGTTGGATGATGGGCATTGCCCTCATCGCCTTGATCGTGAATGCCACCGTGTTGAGGCTATTGGAACGGTTCCGTCACGGCGAAGTGCATCTGCGCGCCACGTGGCTGTTCACGCGGGTCGACGTCATCGCCAACCTGGCAGTGATCATCTCCGGTGTGCTGGTGCTAGTCCTGCACAGTGCGTTGCCCGACCTGGTCATCGGTGCGGCCATCGCCTGCTACGTGCTCAAAGAGGCTCTAGGCATTCTGCGCGAAGCAAAGGAAGCGCGAGTTGCGGCCAGCGAATCGACCGTCAAGCCATGACCTCTCCGGTGTCAGGGCTTGGTCCGGTGGTGTATGCCGTTGACCTGCGACTGTTCCACGCCATCCATCCGTCCACACGGCCATCGCCCACGATGCTTCATCTGGCACGCGGTCTGGCCAATGGGCCGTTGATGCTGACTGTCGTCCTCCTTGCGGCGATGCTGGTGTTTCCCCGATGGGCAATGCGAGTGCCAGCTCTTAAAGCAGCAGGTGCTGCTGCCATGGCACTGCTCGCGAACCTGGCCATCGGCCTCTTCTGGGATCGAGCACGCCCCTTCGTGGCCGGTGTCGGCCAAGCCTGGGTTTCGCATGCGGCGACAGGCAGCTTTCCCAGCGACCATCTGACCGCGCAGTGGGTCGTCGCCGGCATGCTGTTGCTGGATCGACGCACCCGAGCATGGGGCACCGGGATCGCACTGTTCAGTCTGCCCATGGCATGGGCGCGCATCTACCTGGGCGTGCATTATCCCGGCGATATGCTGGGAGCCCTCGCGATGGGCGGGCTGGCCATGCTGAGTGGTTGGTTGTGGTTGCGTGCCAGCACCCCACCCGTCCAGCGGCGGTGACCATGCAGCCGCACATGCTGTCGTTGCTTTCCACCGTGGCTAGCGTCTGCCCGCGGCACACGCGATCGCTCAGGTCCACCGGCATCGCACGCGCAATGAGCTCGCTGGTTTGGACAAGACGGCGCGGTTCCTGTTGCAGCCACGCCGACGGAGAGTCATCGCGCGGAAGCGGCACCGGCGGGCAGTTTGGCGAAGCGGCTGTGGAGGTCAAACCTTTTGTGGCTCCTCGCACCCATGCCCACACGACGTTGTTTCGACCTGCAGTGTCACGTGATGAATGCCAAAGCGCGCTTCCAGCATCTGCGCCAACCGGAGCCGCAGCGCTTCCGCGTCTGATGCGTCGCCATCCATGATCACATGCGCCGCCATCGCCGAACGCGTG
>CALCWL010000417.1 GCA_937906285.1 uncultured Rhodanobacter sp.
TGATCACCCCGCGCATCATCCGCAACAGCGACGAGGCCAAGCAGGTCACCGACGAATATCAGGAGAAGTTCGAGTCGCTGGCGCCGCTGCGTGCGCCGGCCCCGGCCGAAGGCAAACCCTGAGCGACCGCCGCCCCGGCGCCATGCCGGGGCGGCGGCGCAAGGGCCGCCCGCTATCATCGGCACGATGAGCGTGCCGCCTTCGTTTCCGATCACTCCGCTGCTGCCCGAGATCTGCGCCGCGCTCGCGGCGCAGCCGCGGCTGGTGCTGGAAGCGCCGCCCGGCGCCGGCAAGACCACCCAGGTGCCGCTGGCCCTGCTCGATGCGCCGTGGCTGGCCGGCCGCAGGATCGTGATGCTGGAACCGCGTCGTCTCGCCGCGCGCGCCGCGGCGCAATTCATGGCGGCGCAGCTCGGCGAGCCGGTCGGGCAGACCGTCGGCTACCGCATCCGCTTCGAATCCAGGGTGAGTGACGCGACCCGCGTCGAGGTGGTCACCGAAGGCATCCTCACCCGGCGGATCCAGGCCGACCCCGAACTGGCCGGCATCGGCGCGATCATCTTCGACGAGTTCCACGAGCGTCACCTGGCCGGCGACCTCGGTGTCGCGCTTGCGCTCGACGTGCAGGCCACCCTGCGACCGGACCTGCGCCTGCTGCTGATGTCGGCCACGCTGGATGGCGAGCGCATCGCCGCCTGGTTCGACGCACCGCGCCTCGCCAGCCCCGGCCGCAGCTTCCCGGTGCGCATCGAGCATCCGCCGCAGCGCGCGCAGGAAAGCGCCGAACAGCACCTCGCCCGCACCGTGCGCCAGGCGCTGAAGGAAACCGACGGCGACGTGCTGGTGTTCCTGCCCGGCCGGCGCGAGATCGCGCGGGCGCAGGCGCTGCTGAATGAATCCCTCTCCCGAAGGGAGAGGGAAGAAAGCCTCGACATCCTTCCCCTGCACGGCGAGCTGTCCCTCACCGAGCAGCAACACGCCCTGGCCCCGGCCGAACCCGGCACGCGCCGCATCGTGCTGGCCACCAACGTGGCCGAATCGAGCATCACCTTGCCCTGCATCCGCGCCGTGATCGACAGCGGCCTGGCGAGCGAGCCGCGCTTCGATCCGAACTCCGGCTTCACCCGGCTGGAGACGGTCACCATCTCGCAGGCCTCGGCCGACCAGCGCGCCGGCCGCGCCGGTCGCGTGGCGCCGGGCGTGGCGTACCGGCTGTGGCCGCAGAGCCGCCGGCTGGAGCGCAGCCGCGGCGCCGAGATCGCCCAGGCGGAGCTGTCCGGTCTGGCGCTCGAACTGGCGGCCTGGGGCATCACGGCGGCGGACGGCGGCCTGGCCTGGCTCGACCCGCCACCGCCCGGCGCGCTGGCCCAGGGGCGTGAATTGCTGCAGGCGCTCGATGCGCTGGATCGCGACGCGCGCATCACCGCGCTGGGCCGCCGCATGCTGGAACTGGGCACCAGCCCGCGGCTGGCCGCCGCCGCGCTGCGCGCGCCGCACGAGCAGCGCGCCGTGGTCGCCGACCTGCTGGCCCTGCTGGAAGCGCGCTCGCCGTTGCGCGGCGCGCAGGCGCGCAACGACGATCTGCGCGTGCGCCTGGCCGCCTTGCACGCCTGGCGCGACCGCCGCGGTGGCGCCCCGCGCGGCGACGTCGATACCGGCGCGCTGGCTGCGATCGAACAGGCCAGCAAGGGCTGGCGTAGACGTCTGGACGTCCGAACCGCAGCCACCGGCGTGCCCGACAGCCACGCCGTGGGCGACCTGCTGGCGCATGCCTTCCCCGACCGCATCGCCCATCGCGACGGCGACGATCCGCGCCGCTACGTGCTGGCCAACGGCCGCGGCGCCCGCCTGCACGAACACACGGCGCTGCTCGGCGAACCCTGGCTGGTGGTGACCGACCTGCGCCTGGAGTCGCGCGACAGCCTGGTGTTCAGCGCCGCGCCGCTGGACCCGCGCACGCTGGAGCGCGATTTCCCCGCGCACTTCATGCGCGAACGCACGCTGCGCTGGAACGAGCAGCGCGGCGCCGCCGAGGCGTTCGAGGAACACCGCTTCGGCGCCATCGTGCTGAGCCGCCACAGCGTGCCGGTGCGCCCGGCCGATGCCTTGCCGGCGATGCTGGCGGCGATCCGCGCGCGCGGACTGGACGCGCTGCCGTGGAGCGACCACGCCCGCCGCCTGCGCGCGCGCATGCAAGCCCTGCGCGCGTGGCTGCCCGAGCGGGGCCTGCCCGACGTTTCGGACGCGCATCTGCTGGGCACGCTGGAGCAGTGGCTGGCGCCGTACCTGCACGGCAAACACCGGCTCGATGCCCTTGGCGCGGAGGAGTTGTCGCAGGCGTTGGCGTCGCTGTTCGACCACTCGCAGCGTCAGCTGCTCGACGCCCAGGCGCCGGAACAAGTCGTGGTGCCCAGCGGCCAGTCGCGCCGGCTGGAATATGCCGATGCCGACTCGCCGGTGCTGGCGGTGAAACTGCAGGAACTGTTCGGCCTGGCCGACACCCCGCGCGTCGGTGGTGGCCGCATCCCCGTCACCCTGCACCTGCTCTCGCCCGCCGGCCGCCCGATCCAGGTCACCCAGGACCTGCGCGGCTTCTGGGAACGCACCTACCCCGAGGTGAAAAAGGAACTCAAGGGCCGCTACCCCCGCCACCCCTGGCCCGACGATCCGTGGACGGCGCAGGCCACGCATCGGGCCAAGCCGCGGGGGACATAGGGCGCACTGGCCCTGTTTTCCATGGACCTGGCTTGGATCAGGTCGGGGTGTCCACTAGCGCAGGAATCATCGTCGGCCCGGGGGAAGTCAGGCGACAGGTTCATGCCACGCGGCCCGCTCGACGGGGCAACCGGATCTGAGCGTGTTGTGTACTTCCGCCAACCGATCGGTTTCCGCGAGAAGCAATTCGATCTGCTGCGGAGCGGCGGATGAGTCCACCCTGGCGGAGTAGACGACTGACTCCGCGGCCAAACCGATACCTTTGAACTGTGCGGTGGCGACAACCTCGCAGCCGTGGATCGTGATGCCAAGGCGGGCGGCCTCGCGATAGAGGTCATTGCAGTAGCACGTTGCCAGCGCGGCCATGAGGAGTTCGCCACCGTTTACCGCGCTACCCGCACCGGTGGCCTTCGCGGAGACGGCAAGGCAGTGCTCGGCGCCGGCCGTGGACAGCCGCACTTCGTGTGCGTCGGGGCGATTGCGGACACGGGCCGAAACTTCCATGCGCGAACTCCTTCAAGCAAAACGGCAAAAAGGGAACGTGGCTGATTGCGCATCTGACGAAACGGCGGTTTTCCCAGGCCATCTCAGGGTCTCCACTAAGGCGCTGGAAGGATCCTCACCGGTTAGCCTTGTTGCTGCTGCTCGATGAAGGCAAAGCGTTCGCTTTTCGAGCGGAAGTGAACGCGATCGCTTTTTTAAAACGGCATGCTCGAGCTTCAGTTGCTCGTAGGCCTTCTTGACCCGCCGCAACTCCTTCAGCTCGGCGGCCACCCCTGGATCGACCGTCACACCCTTCGTCATGATCTCGCCCTCGCGTGCCTGTTTGCGCCAACGAGACAGCATGAAAGGGTGGATGTAAAGCGATGCGGCAACCTCCTGCACGAGCGCGCCGGGAAGCGTGCTCAAACGCACCGCCGTGGCTTTGAATTCGTCGTTGTAGCGAGTGATAGTTCGTGGTCCTGGCTTGGGCATGGGACGCTCCTGAGATGTTAGTTCAGGGTGTCCACTAAAGCGTAGGAACTATCCCGTCCGCCTCGAACGAGTGGTTAGGGCCCGACGCGCGACGCCAAACGAAGAAGAACACCAGCGCGCCAGCGAAGCCATGTAGCCCGAAGCACACAACACTTTGTGCGTAATTGAGCCAGCCATAGAAAGTCTTTTGGCCGTTGATAACAAAGTCTACTGGTGTGCCGTACCAGTTACCTGCCGACGAAAATCCAGCGTACTCGGACCAACCGTAGACCGCTACCGGAAGCGTCGCAACGACCAAACCGATTGTACCGAGGGACCACCAAGACAAGTACTTGAAGTGCCGAAGGAGCAGAAGCGAAGGAATGCCAACGACGACGACGACTGGCGCCGCGAGGACCGCAGCAAACAGAGGAAGACCAAAGAGATCGCCCGGAGAGACACGGCCGCCAGCTATAAGTGCTGGCAAAAGGAACCACGCAAACAGAACGAAGGGTTGGATAGCGATTGCTGCAGCAGTAGCGAGCAAGAGTGCTTTCATGGACACTAACGCTGGAATTGAGCGGCGGCGTAGCCGTCCGCCTCGAATGATTGATTAGGCCCGATCTCGGAAGAGTACACGGCCGTCGCCCATGTTTAGAAGGAAGGCTTTTGGAATGAATAGCTGACTTAGAGGTTGGAGTTCATTCATCCGGTTTTTGTAGAGCAAAGTTATAAGTACGATCAGTCCTGCCATTGCGTTGAGCAAATTTATCAACGTGGCTTCTTCGAAGTGCTCAGAACGATGGTGCTTCACCTTATTCGTTGCGGTCCACCAAGAAGGTGGATTCTGAGCGCTTTCCCAGCTAGACCACGGGTGAAGCTCTATCCCGAACCTGGGGATGGTGGTAAGAGCTTTATGAATGGTCGGATACGTAGCCGTAAGTTCTGTTTGATATTTTCCGATGCTCGCTGCTTTCGACGAATCTGAAATGCTTCTACAAACAATTTTCGCAAGAACGTCGACCTCTGAGGAAGCCGCCATCAACAGACGGGCAATTTCGATGGAGTAACAATGAAAGTTGCTTTCAGCGAACTCGATCCAGCGCGAGAGTCTGATGACGTCTTCCTCTAGGCAGAGAAAGTAAGTCCAGTGCGGGTGCGTTTGGATTTTCGACGACTTCACGATCACTCTCTAAGGGCCTAACGCTTGAATTAAGCGGCGGCGCAGCCGTCCGCTTGGATGAAATGTTAGGCATCTGCCTCGTTGCAGTGCCGGTCTACGTTTTGGAAATGTATGAAGATGCAAGCCGCGAGGACGATGCCAAGCACAGTAAGAACTATGCCTGCGCATTCGGAAAGGCGCCATACGGTAGCCACTACCGAGACAAACAATGCTGGATAGCCAAGAAAACTGACTGCGGAAGCTAAGAATACGTTGAGGTGGCCATAAGTTCTCTCCCCGTGAAAAAGGTACGCGCTCACGTACAAGGCTCCGAACAGCCAAACTAGCAGCGAAACAATTGCCGCCCACAGCGATACAACGCTATAAGAGGGCTGACCTTGTGTTTGGGCAAGCAGGATGATAATTCCGGCAGAAAAGCCGGCAGCCGAAAGCGCTGTATTGCGCATCTGCTCAAGTTGCTCTTTGAGAAGATGACTCCTGAAATGAGTGATGGGATCTGAGAACTTCATGAGGAGGCCTAACGCTAAGTAGATTTCAAAGTGCAGTCTAGTTCAGCGACCTAATCCCTGCATCCCGAGCTGGAAGCACGCAGTCGTTCCCGACAAATCAACAGCTTGCTCCTTTTGGAGCGGCCTGATTTGGCGGCCTTATCCATCAATGTCCATGCCTCGGGACAGGGTCCTCCCGTTGACAGGCAGGGGTGCGGGCGCGCTCGGACTCAGGCCCCCGCGCGGTTGTGGCCGTGAAAGGCGGTGAGTGGGGCCTGTACCCGCGCGCCAGCGATCGTCGCATGGCGCCGGCGTCGATCGGGAACCCCATGCCTGCCGCGCCCGCCACTCAACCATCCGCCCCGGCGGCCGATAGCCGGGAAGGGGAGATTCCGCCATGGCACGCAAGCGGTGGCCCCACGGCCGCGCACCTTTCATCTGGCGCGCGCATCTCGCTCCAGTACCATCGAACACCGGACCCCATGGCAGCGGAATTGCCCCAGCTTATGGATCTGCACGAGCGCCATCCAACGCGAGCGGATCGCCGGACGGACGGTGCGCCCGAGCCCGTCGCCGTGGCGCCTCCGGGTTGGCGCCGCAGTGCGCTGTGGTGGAGCGTGCTGGCCTTGCTGGCGGGCCTGGCGCTGGCGTTTGCCGCCCACCTGCAACAGCAGCAGCGGCATCGCACCGAGCAGTCGCTGGTGCGCGGCGAGATGGCGGGCAAGACCTATGCGGCCCTGCTGAGCCGGCTGCAGGCGGCCGAATCCCTGCTGCGTGCGGTGCAGACGCTGTTCCTCTCCTCGGACGAGGTCACCGAGACCGAGTTCACCAGTTTCTACGACAACATGCGTCCGCGCGCGCAGTTCCCCGGCCTGCTGGCGCTGGCCTACGCGCACCGTGAGAGCGGCCCGCGGGGCGAGCATTTCATCACCCGCTGGGTGCAGCCGCGCAAGGGCAACGAGGCAGTGGTCGACCTCGACGTGGCGGCGCAGCCGAACAATCTGGCCGGGCTGCTGGCCTCGCGCGACAGCGGCGAAGTGGCCCTGTCCGCGCCGTTCCGCCCGGTGCAGCAGGGCGGTGCCGGTACGCCGGACGGGTTCACCATGCGCTTGCCGGTGTTCAGCCCGGGTGAGCCGCCGCGCACCCTGGCGGAGCGGCGCGAGCGCACGCGCGGTTCGATCGCGGTCTCGTTCCGCATCAGCAAGCTGCTCGGCAACGTGGTGTCGGCGGACGTGGCGCGGCAGTTGCGCCTGACCTTGCGCGATGTCACCGACCCGGCGCACCCGATGGCGATGTACGACTCGGCGCCCGCGGTGGCGGAAGCCGGCGACGGTTTTCGCTTCGAACAGCAGCTGGCCTACGGCGGGCGCGTGCTGGAGGTGGTGATGCGCTCGCGTCCGACGCGCCCGACCGGGTTCGACTGGAGCCAGTCGGCCTTGCCGGTGGGCGTGCTGGCCAGCGTGTTGCTGGCCATGCTGGTGTACTCCATCGTCGGCACGCGGCAGCGCGCGCTGGAACTGGGCTGGCGGATGAGCCGGCGCTTCCGCGAGAGCGAGGAGCGCTTCCGCGCGCTGAACGAGCTGCTGCCGGCGCTGGTGGTACTGGCCGATGCCGACGGCGGGCGCATCACCTACGCCAACCAGGCCTCGCGCAATCGCCTGGGCGACCGCATCACCGATCAGCGCCTGCCCGAGCTGTTCGATGACGACGACCTGCACCGGCAACTGCGCGCGCACGACACCAGCGGCTGCGGTCGCATGGAAGCGCAGTTGCAGGATGCCCGCGGCGAACGCTTCTGGGCCAGCGTGGCGATCTCGCGGGTGGAACTGGGCGGCCACGGCAAGCTGCTGCTGGTGGCCAGCGACATCAGCGAGGAGCGCCAGCTCAACCAGTTGCTGAGCTACCAGGCCAGCCACGACGTGCTGACCGACCTGTACAACCGCCGCGAGTTCGAGCGCCAGTTGCAGGCGCTGCTGGCGGCCGGTTCGCCCGCGTCGCCGCTCGCCGCCCTGCTGTACGTGGACCTGGACCAGTTCAAGCTGGTCAACGACACCTCCGGCCACCCGGCCGGCGACCAGTTGCTGACCCAGCTGGCGATCGTGATGCGCCGGGAGCTGGGTGCGGGCGACGTGCTGGCCCGGCTCGGCGGCGATGAATTCGGCGTGCTGCTGACCGACCTGGCCAGCCGCGACGAAGCCGAACGCAGCGCCGAGCGCATCCGTCGCTGCATCGACGGTTACGTGTTCATCTGGGAGCAGACCAGCTACATGGTCAGCGCCAGCATCGGCGGCGTGCTCATCGATCACTCGGGCGTGTCGGCGCGCGACCTGCTGGCCCAGGCCGACACCGCCTGCTACATGGCCAAGGAGATGGGCCGCAACCGCGCGCATTTCTATTCCGGGCGCGACGACCAGACCGTGCGTCGGCGCAGCGAGATGGACTGGGCCAACCGCCTGCGCTGGGCGATCGACGAACGCCGCCTGCACCTGGCCTACCAGGAGGTATGGCCGCTGCCGCCGGGCAGCGGCCAGCCGGGCATCGAGATGCTGCTGCGTTTCCGCGAGGAATCCGGCGAGCTGGTGTTGCCCGGCGTGTTCGTGCCGGCGGCCGAACGCTACGGCCTGATGCCGCTGGTCGACCGCTGGGTGATCGAGACCACGCTGGCGAATTTCGACCGGCTGCATCCGGCCGGCGGCGCGATGGAGATGGTGGCGATCAACCTTTCCGGCGCCAGCATCGAGGACTCCGCCCTGGTCGAGGACATCATCGAGTGGCTGCACCGCTACCGCGTGGAGCCCTCGCGGGTGTGCTTCGAGATCACCGAGACGGTGGCCGCGCGCAGCCTCTCGGCGGTGGCGCGCTGCATGGCGCAACTGCGCGCCGCCGGCTGCCGCATCGCGCTGGACGACTTCGGCGCCGGCATGTCCTCGTTCACCTATTTGAAGAACCTGCCGTTGGACATCATCAAGATCGACGGCAGTTTCGTGCGCGACATGCTGACCGATCCGGTCAGCCACCTGATGGTCAAGGCGGTCACCGACATCGGCCACCGGCTGGGGCTGGAGGTGGTCGCCGAGTGGGTGACCGACACGCCGACCGTGCAGGCGCTGACCGCGCTCGGCGTGAACCGCGTGCAGGGCTTCGGCCTGCACCGGCCGGAGCTGGCGCTGTTCCAGCGCGGGTGACGGCGTCGGGCCGGGGCTGATGCAGGTCATGGGGCCGCGTGCACGGCTGTGGCACGATGGGAAGTCATTCGCATTCGCGGGATCACGCCATGTCCGACCAACCCTCCAGCTCGTCGCCGCTTGCCGACATCCCGCGGCTGCTGGCGGCGGCGCCGCACCGGCCGCTGTTCCTCGCCGGCACCGTCGCGGTGATGCTGAGCATGGCGTGGTGGGCGCTGGAGCTGACCTCGATACGATTCGGCCTGGCCGGCTGGCCGCAGCCGTCGATTCCGCCGCTGTATGCGCATGGCGTGCTGATCCAGTACGGCCTGTTCCCGCTGTTCATGTTCGGCTTCCTGATGACCACCTTCCCGCGCTGGCTGGGTCGCCCGGACCTGCCGCGCACGCGTTTCATGCCGGTGGCCGGCTGCCTGTTCGCCGGTTACGTGCTGGCCCACGTCGGCCTGCTGGCGCTGCCCGCGCTGCTGAAGCTGGGCGTGGTCCTGATGCTGGCCGGTTACGCGATCGGCGTGTGGACGCTGGCCGGCGTGCTGCGCGCGTCGGTGGCCGAACGCAAGGGGCATGCACGCTCGTGCCTGGCGGCGCTGTCGCTTGGCACGCTGGGGCTGGCGATCTTCCTCGCCTATCTGTTCGGCGCGCCGGCGGATTGCGCGCTGCTGGCGGTCAGGATCGGCACCTTCGGCCTGCTGCTGCCGATCTACTTTTCGGTAATGCACCGCATGCTGCCGTTCTTCACCGGCAACATGGTCAAGGGCTATCCCGTGGTGCGGCCGGACTGGAGCATGCCGGTGGTATGGGTGCTGCTGCTGGCGCACCTGGTGCTGTCCTGGCGCGGGGAGCTGGGCTGGCTGTACATGGTCGACCTGCCGCTGGCACTGGTGTTCGCCTGGCATGCGCTGACCTGGCGGCCATGGCGGGCGATGCACCCCGGCATCCTGGCGGTGCTGCACCTGGCGTTCGCGTGGCTGCCGGTGGCCTTCGTGCTGTTCGCGATCCAGGACGTGGTGTACGCCACCAGTGGCCAGTTCATCCTGGGTCGCGCGCCGCTGCACGCGCTGGGCATCGGCTTCTTCGGTTCGATGCTGGTGGCGATGGTGACCCGGGTGACCCAGGGCCACTCCGGCCGGCCGATGCAGATGGGTGCGGTGCCGTGGCTGTGCTTCGTGCTGCTGCAGGTGGTGGCCTTGCTGCGCATCCGCGCCGAACTGGGCGGCGACATGTACCTGTGGCTGGTGGTCGCCGCCTACGGCTGGCTGCTCGCCTTCCTGCCGTGGGTGCTGCGCTCGGCGTGGATCTA
>CALCWL010000418.1 GCA_937906285.1 uncultured Rhodanobacter sp.
GTACAACGCCGCCGAGGCGCTGCCGAACCTGATCAACCCGTTCTGGATGCTGCCGCTGCTCGGCGTGCTGGGGTTGAAGGCGCGCGACGTGGTCGGCTACACCTTCGTGCAACTGGTGGTGCACGTGCCGCTGGTGCTGGGCATGCTGTGGCTGCTGGGCATGACGCTGAGCTACGTGCCGCCGGTCATGCCGTAGAGTGGGGAGTGAGTGGAGAGGAGTGAGAAGTGAGAGAACGCGCACCGCGCCGATCGTGGGCGCTCATGCTCTCTCTCACTTCTCACTCCCCTCCACTCACTTCCGACTCCTAGAGTTCGCGCAGCGCGGTAGTGACCGGCAGGCGCGCGGCACGCACGGCGGGGAACAGACCGCCGATGAAGCCGATCGCCAGCGCCCACTTCAGGCCGGTCCACAGCAGCGCGGGGGTCACCGCCAGCTTGAAGCTGAGTGTGCCCACCGTGCCTTGGGCCAGGGTCGAGGCGCTGTAGCCGTTGAACACCAGCCAGGCCAGCGCTCCGCCGACGAGGCCGCCGAGCAGGGCCAGCAGCATCGTTTCCAGCATCACCGCCACCACCACCGGCAGGCCGCGGAAGCCGATCGCGCGCAACGTGGCGATCTCGCGGGCACGCGTGGCGACGGTGGCGAACATGGTGTTGAGCGCGCCGAACACCGCGCCGATGGCCATGATCACGCCGACCACGATGCCGATGATGGTGATCGCCTTGGTGACGCCTTCGGACTGCTTGCGGAAGTAATCCAGCGTGGTGCTGGTGTCCACCTGCAGGCGCGGGTCGGCGGCCAGCGCGGCCTTGAACGCGTCGTAGGCCGCAGGACTGGTCAGGCGCACGAACACCGACGTGCGGCTGCTGCCGCGGCGGTAGGTATCGGCGACCACGTTGGAGTCGCCCCACAGTTCCGAGTCCATCGCGTTGCCCGACTCGAACACACCAGCCACGGTCCACACCTGGCTGCCCAGCTTGATCTCGCGGCCCGGCGCCAGCCCGGCGAACTGGCGTTGCGCCCCCTTGCCCACCACCAGTTCGCGCAGGCCAGGCTTGAATTTGCGCCCGGAGACGATCTTCACTTCCGGACGCAGCGTCCAGGCCTGCTCGCCGACGCCGCGCATCTGCACGCTGCCCTCGTCGCCGCTGCCGTCGTTGAGCGGCAGGTTCGCCGCCACCACCAGTTCCGGCGAGGCGATCGGCTTGCCCGCGGCGTCGCGAGCGATGCCCGGCGCCTGCGCGATCACCGTGGTGCTCGCATTGTCGAGTACCGAGGATACTTCCGACGCCGAACCGCCGCGCAGCACGATGGCGGTGTCGGCGCTGCCGCTACGGCCCAGTGTCTGCTGGTAGCCGGCGCCCATCGCCAGCATCGACACCAGCACCGCGACCACGCCGGCGATGCCGATGACCACCACCGACGAAGCGCCGAGGCGCTGCGGCAGGGTGCTGACGCCGACCCGAGTGACCGAACCCGCCTGCCGGCCGCTGCGCGCCAGCAGCATCCACAGCGCGAACAGCACGGCCAGCGCCAGCAGTACCGGCCACGGCAGCGCGGTCCAGGCAACGATGCCGGCGACGACGATCAGACAAAGGCTGAAGCTGCGCAGAAACGATTTCAATTTGTTCATGGCGAATGCTCCTTCAGCGGCCGGCCAGCGCATCGACGATGTTCAGGCGCATCGCCCGCAGCGCGGGCAGCACCCCCACCAGCAGGCCGATGGCGAGCATCAGGCCCACGCCCAGCAGCCAGCTGCCCGCGTGCACCGGCGGCATGTTGATCACGCCGCCGCTGCCGGCGCTGACGACCGGCCCCAGCACCGCCGCCAGCCCGAGTCCCAGCACGCCGCCGAGCAACACCAGCAGCACCGACTCGGCCAGCACGATCAGCAGCACGCTGGTGCTGGAGAAGCCGATGGTCTTCATCACCGCCAGCTCCGAGGTGCGCTCGCGCACCGCCTGCGCCATCGTGTTGCCGGTGAGGAACAGCAGCGTGAAGAACACCGCGCCCATGATCGAGAACACGATCAGGCCGACGTTCGCCATCTGCTTGATCCACGACGCCATCGCGGCCTGTTCGGTCTGCGTCTTGGTCTCGTGGTCGGAATTGGCCGACAGCGCGTCGATCGCCTGCACCACCCGGTCGGCCTGGGCAGGATCGGCGACGCGGCTGACGTACCAGCCCACCGCCCCCTGGTTGTAGGGATTGGACTCGTCGAAGTATTTCCAGTGCATCAGGATGCCGCCCTGCAGGAACTCGCCGTGGTCGGGATCCTTCGCGTGCATGATGCCGGCGATGTCGAAGGTCCAGGTCTTGCTGCCGTCGCGGTTGGGGAAGATGTTCGACATCAGCGGAATCTTGTCGCCGACCTTCCAGTGGTACTTCTTCGCCAGCACGTCGCCGACCAGCACGCCGGTGCGGGTGGCGTCGAAGGCCTTGCGTTCCTCCGGCGCGATGACGATTTCCGGGTACATGTCGACGTAGTTCGGACTGACCGCGAAGGTAAAGATCTGGTTGCGCGGATCCTGGTAGGCGCCGCCGAACCAGTTGGCGAAGGCCACGGCCTTCACGCCGGGCACGGTCGCGATCTTCGCCTCGAGCGCCGACGGCAAGGGCTGGATGAACGACAGCTTCGAGCCGGTCTGCAGGCGTTCGGCGCCAACCGCGCTCTTGCCGGCGTTGGCGAAGCTGGTGCGCACGCCGTCGAGCATGCCGAACAGCAGGAATGCCGCGACGATCGAGACCAGGGTGAGAATGGTGCGGGTCTTGCGCCGGAACAGCGCGGCCCAGATCAGGTGGAGGTATTTCATGGCGCCGTCCTCATGCCGTGACTTGTTCGACGAGGGTGCCCTTGTCCAGATGCAGGGTATGGCTGGCGTATTCGGCCGCCTTGGGATCGTGCGTGACCATCACGATGGTCTTGCCGTGTTCGCGGTTGAGCTGCTGCAGCAGGCCGAGCACGTCCTCGGCGGACTGGCGATCGAGGTCGCCGGTGGGCTCGTCGCAAACCAGTAGTTCCGGGTCGGAGACGATCGCGCGGGCGATCGCCACGCGCTGCTGCTGGCCCCCGGAGAGTTCGCCCGGCTTGTGGCTGCCGCGGTCGGCCAGGCCGACCAGCTGCAAGGCGATGGCGGCGTTCTTCTTGCGCTGTGCTGCCGACAACTTGGTCAGCAACAGCGGCAGTTCCACGTTGCGCTGCGCCGACAGCATCGGCATCAGGTTGTAGAACTGGAAGATGAAGCCGACGTTGGACGCACGCCACCTGGCCAGCGCGCCGGCGCCGAGCTGGTCGATGCGCTGGCCGCCCACGCTGATGCTGCCGGCGCTCGGCGCGTCGAGTCCGCCGATCAGGTTCAGCAAGGTGGTCTTGCCCGAACCGGACGGCCCCATCAACGCCAGGAAATCGCCCTCGGCGATGTCCAGGTTGACGTGGTGCAGTACTTCGACTCTCTGCTTGCCGCGTTCGTAGGTCTTGGCAAGGTCCCGGATCTCGATCAGCGTGCCCATGGCAATTCTCCGATGAACATTGGATTTTCCGCAGGAGGTGGAACGACTACGGTTTCTTGATCTGGACGTCCGAACCGTCATGCAATTCGGCCGGTGGCGACACCACCACGGTTTCTCCCGGCTGCACCGCTGCCGGCAACAGGCGCAGGTCGCCATAAGTCTGCGTGGCGGGCGCCACCTTGCGCTGGCGCACGCGATCGCCGTCGAGCACGAACACCACGCTGTGGCCGTCGCGTTGCGCGATCGCGGTGGGCGGCACCAGCACGCCTTGCGGCGGCACCTTGCCCGCGGTCGCCGGCTTCTGTTCCAGGAACGACACCCGCACGCCCATGTCCGGCACGATCCGCGCGTCCTTCTTCTCCAGCGCCACCCTCACCTTGACGGTGGCTTTGCCGCGGTCGGCGGTGGGCACGATGGCGATGACATGGGCGGGAATCTTCCAGTCCGGATAGGCATCGAGCACCGCCTCGGCGGGCATGTCCGGCTGCACGCGCCCGATGTACGCCTCGTTGACGTCAACGTCCACTTCCAGCGAGTCCATATCCACGATCGTGCCCACGCCGGTGCGGGTGAAGCCGCCGCCGGCGGACAGCGGCGAGATGATCTCGCCGACCTGCGCGTCCTTGGTGGTGACGACGCCGCCGAACGGTGCGCGCACCACGGTGTAGTCGAAATTGACCTGGGCCTGCGCTGCCTGCGCATCGGCCGCGGTCGCCTGCTTCTGCTGCGCGGCCAGCTGGGCGCGCGCGCTGTCGAGCCGGGTGCGCGCCTGCTCGGCCGTCTGTTTCGGCACCAGGCCCTGTGCGGCGAGCTGCTGTTCGCGCGCGGCATCACGCTCGTTTTGCGCCAGCTGCACCTTGTATTGCGCCACCAGCGCGTGGGCGGCCGCGGCCTGCGCGTGTGCCGCCTGCAGAGCGGCCTTCCACGCGCTGTCGTCCAGCCTGGCCAGCACCTGGCCCTTGCTCACCCGGTCGCCTTCCTCGATCAGCACCGCGGTCAGCGTGCCGGTGATCTGCGCCGACACTGTCGCCTGGCGCCGCGCGGTGACGTAACCGGTGGCCTGCAGCACCGCGCCGGCCTCGCCGCCGGCGCTGGGCGCCACGGCGATGGCGGTCTGCACGAGCACCGCGCGATGGCCGAAGAACAACCGCGCAGCGCCACCGAGCAGCAACAGCACCACCACCGCGGCGCCGCCGATCCACAGCCAGCGCCCCGGATTGCGTCCCTGGTCTTCGCGCTGGTGGCGCTCGATGCGCAGTTCCTTCAACAGTTCGGCGTTGTCCACATCCACTCCTGTCCAGACGGCCATGTTCCCGGCATGGACCATCATGGACGCGCTGCCGGCACGCTGCCAGAGCAGCGCATCAACCCTCGCCGGTGACAGATGTCATCCATCGGCCCTCGTCGCCCCGTACATGACGAACGGCGGCGCGCCGGATCGACACGCCACCTCCGACCTCTGGCGCTGCTCCAGCCAGACCCCGGCTTTGCTACGCTTGCGGCCATGAACTACGTCCTCGCCGCGCCTGCCATCCCCAGCCTGCCGATCATCGGTTCCGACCGGCGTTTCCCGATCCGCCGGGTGTTCTGCATCGGCCGCAACTACGCCGAGCATGCGCGCGAGATGGGCGCCACGGTGGACAAGGCCGCGCCGATGTTTTTCTGCAAGCCGGCCGACGCGGTGGTCAGCGACGGCGCCGACGTGCCCTACCCCACGGCGACCGCCGACCTGCACCACGAAGTGGAGATGGTGGTGGCGCTGGGCGCCGGCGGGCACGACCTCGATCCGGCCGCCGCCGCCGCGCTGGTCTGGGGCTACGGCGTGGGGCTGGACCTGACCCGCCGCGATCTGCAGGCGCAGGCCAAGGCGAAGGGCCATCCATGGGACGTGGCCAAGGCGTTCGACCACTCCGCGCCGGTTTCCGCGCTGCGCCCGGCGGCGCAAGCGCACGTCGGCGCGGACACCGTGCTGCGCCTGCACGTCAATGGCAAACTGCGCCAGCAGGCCGGGCTGGGCGACATGATCCACGACGTGCCGCACATCATCGCCGCGCTGTCGCGGCTGTTCGAGCTGAAGCCAGGCGACCTGATCTTTACCGGCACCCCCGCGGGCGTGGCGGCATTGCAGCGTGGCGACCGGTTCCACGCCGAGCTGGCTGGCGTCGCCGAGCTGGCGGGGCAGATCGTCTGACACCGCGTTTCGTCACCTGTCCCGCGCCCCCCATGCTGCGCTAGAGTCCTCCTGCCATCTGGCAGACCCGGGGAGAAAACGCATGAGCATGCTGCAGGAATTCAAGGCGTTCGCGATGCGCGGCAACGTCATGGACATGGCCGTCGGTATCGTCATCGGCGGTGCGTTCGGCAAGATCGTCAGCTCGCTGGTCAGCGACGTGATCATGCCGCCGATCGGCTGGATCACCGGCGGCATCGACTTCTCCAAACTGAAGTGGGTGATCAAGCCGGCCGACGACAGCGATCCGGCACACAAGATTGCCGAGGTGGCGATCAGCTACGGCAGCTTCATCAACACCATCATCACTTTCATCATCATCGCGTTCGCGATCTTCATGGTGATCAAGGCGATGAACCGCATGCAGAGGAAGCAGGAGGAGGCGCCCGCCGCGCCGCCGGCCGACGTCGCCCTGCTCACCGAGATTCGCGACCTGCTGAAGAACAGACAGCCGTGACCCGCCGGCGGTAGCGGCCCTGGTCGCTGCCGCCGCCCATGACTTCTGGCCTAAGCACGACCCGGCCGCCACGCCATAATCGGGGTTTCCTCCGCGGAGTGCCCCGATGCGCCGTCTCCCCCTCACTTTGCTCGCTGCCGGCCTGCTGCTGGCCGGCGGCATCGCCAGCGCCGCCACCACGATTCCCGCCACGGCCGTAAAGACGGCCGAACAGTTGCGCGACCAGGCGCTGCACGACGGCACCGCCATGGCCGTGGTGACCTCGCTCACCACCGAGGTGGGGCCGCGCCTGGCCGGCAGCGGAGCCGACTTGCGCGCGCGCCAATGGGCGCTGGCGAAGTTCAGGGAGCTGGGCTTCGACAAGGTCTACAGCGAGCCGGTGACGTTTCCGCTGTGGCAGCGCCGCAGCGAGAGCGGTGCCATCGTGGCCCCGTTTCCGCAGCCGCTGGTGCTCACCGCACTGGGCTATTCGCCTGCCACGCCTGCGGGCGGACTCACCGCGCAGGTGGTGAAGTTCGACAGCCTTGACGCGCTCAAGGCGGCCGACCCGGCCAGCGTGAAGGACCGCATCGTCTACGTCGACTACCGCATGCATCGCCAGAAGGATGGCCACGACTACGGCATGGGCTCGGCCGTGCGCACCACTGGCGCGGTGATCGCCGCGGCCAAGGGCGCCGCCGGCTACCTGCTGCGCTCGGCCGGTACGGATGAGCACCAGCGCATCGCACACACCGGCGTCACCGGCTTCCGCGACCCGAAAGCCCGGGCGATTCCCGCCGCCGCGCTGTCCAACCCCGATGCCGACCAGCTCGATCGCGTGCTCGCCTACGGCAAGCCGGTGACGGTGCGGATGGATCTGGATTGCGGCATCGTCGGCGAATACACCGGCGCCAACGTGATCGGCGAGATCACCGGTCGCAAGCATCCGGACCAGGTAGTGGCCATCGGCGGCCATCTCGATTCGTGGGACCCGGGCACCGGCGCGATCGACGACGGCGCCGGCATCGCGATCACCATGGCCGCGGCCAAGCTGATCCGCGACCTGCCGCAGCGCCCCGACCGCACCATCCGCGTGATCGCCTTCGCCAACGAGGAAATGGGCCTGTGGGGCTCGCGCGCCTATGCGCAGAAGCATGCCGGCGAGGTGGCGAAGTTCCAGCTCGGTACCGATTCGGATTTCGGCGCTGGCCGGATCTGGCGCATGAGCGCCAGCGTGAAACCCGAGGCGCGCGGCGCGATCGCACAGATCGCCAGCGTGCTGGCGCCGCTGGGCGTGGCCTACGACGCCAGCCGCCCCGGCGGCGGCGGCTCGGACCTGTCGCAGATGCACGCCCGCGGCATGGCCGCGCTGAGCCTGACCCAGGACGGCACGCACTACTTCGACTGGCACCACACCGCCAACGACACGCTGGACAAGATCGACCCGGCCGACCTGGCGCAGAACGTGGCGGTCTACGCGGCGTGGGTCTACATGGCCGCCCAGGCCGATGGCGACTTCGGTTCGGCGCCGGGTGCGTTCGCCGAGGACGGCACCGGCGAATGATGCCTGGTTCCCCCGCCGCAACGGCGGGGGGAGACCGTTCCTCAGTCGGCAGCCAGTTGCGGCGCCTTGCGCTTTCGCCCGAAGCGCTGCTGCAGGCGATCCATGTACAGGTAGATCACCGGCGTCAGGTACAGCGTGAGCACCTGCGACACCAGCAGGCCGCCGACCACGGCCAGGCCCAGCGGGCGTCGCGCGGAGGCGCCAGCGCCGATGCCCAGCGCGATCGGCAAGGTGCCGGCGAATGCCGCCATGGTGGTCATCATGATCGGGCGGAAGCGCACGTGGCAGGCCTCGACGATCGCCTGCATCGGCGCCATGCCCTCGACGCGCTGCCGCTCCAGCGCGAAGTCGATCAGCATGATCGCGTTCTTCTTGACGATGCCGATCAGCATCACGATGCCGACGAAGGAGAACAGGTCCAGCGGCGCGCGGAAGATCATCAGCGTCAGCAGCGCACCGACGCCGGCGGCCGGCAGGCCGGACAGGATCGTCAGCGGGTGGATGAAGCTCTCGTACAAGATGCCCAGCACCAGGTAGATCACGAACACCGCCAGCACCAGCAGCAGGCCCATGCCCTGCATCGAATCCTGGAACGCCTGCGCGGTGCCCTGCACGCTGCCGGTGATCGTCGCCGGCAGGTGCAACTGCGCCATCGCGCCGTCGATGCGGCTCACCGCCTGGCTCAGGCTGACCCCGGGCGCCAGGTTGAAGGAGATCGTCACCGCGGGCAGCTGGCCCTGGTGGTTGACCGTGAGCGGGCGCGCCGTGCGCTGGAAGCTGGCCACCGCGCTGAGCGGCACCAGCGCGCCGCTGCCGGAGGTGACGTACAGCTGCGACAACACCGCCGGATCATCCTGCAGCGCGTAGGCGACCTGCAGGATCACCCAGTACTGCGTGGCCGAGCCGTAGATGGTGGAGACCTGGTTGGCGCCGAACGCCGCACCCAGCGCCTTCTGCACCTGGCGCATGGTGAGGCCCAGCGGCGCCAGCCGGGCGCGATCGACCTGCACCGCGATCGCCGGGCCGTTGAGGTCCAGGTCGCTGGTGACGTCCTGGAAACCGGGCAAGGCGCCGAATGCGCGCTCCACCTTGCCGGACGCCGCGTACAGCGCATCCAGGTCGACCGACTGCAAGGTGTACTGGTACTGCGCCTTGGACTGCCGGCCGCCGACCTGGATTGCCGGCGGGTTCTGGATGTAGGCGCGGATGCCGGGAATGCGGGCGAATTTCCGCCGCAGTTCCTGGATGATCTGCGCGGGATCGAGCTCGCGCTCGGACGCGGGTTTCAGGCGCAGGAACATGGTGCCGTTGTTGGTGGTGGTGCGCGAGCCGCCGCTGCCCACCGACGACATGAAGCTGTCGATGTTCGGATCCTTCGCCACGATCGCGGCCAGCTCCTGCTGGCGCGCCTTCATCGCGGTGATCGAGATGTCGTCGGGCCCTTCGACGTTGACGATCAGCTGGCCGGTGTCGCCGGCCGGGATGAAATCCTTGTCCACCAGCACGAACAGCAGCGCCGTCGCCAGCAGGCTGGCGAAGAACACCCCCAGCACCACGCGCGGGCGCTGCACCGACCACGCCAGCGAGCGGTTGTAGCCGTCGCGCACGCGGTTGAAGCCCTGGTCGAACCAGCGCACCACGCGTGATTTCTCCGCGTGCCCGCCATGCTT
>CALCWL010000419.1 GCA_937906285.1 uncultured Rhodanobacter sp.
GGTGCCGGAGTTCGCGCACCTGCCGATGATCCTGGACAAGGAGGGCAAGAAGCTGTCCAAGCGCACCAATGCGGTCAGCGTGATGGATTACCGCGAGCAGGGTTTCCTGCCCCATGCGATCCTCAACTACCTGGTGCGCCTGGGTTGGTCGCATGGCGACCAGGAGATCTTCTCGCGCGAGGAGATGATCGCGCTGTTCGACATCGCCGACGTCAACAAGGCCGCCTCGCGTTTCGACACCGAGAAGCTGGCGTGGCTGAACCAGCACTACCTGAAGACCGACGAGCCGCAGTCGTTTCTGGCCGAGTTCGAATGGCACTTGCAGCAAGCCGGCATCGACGTCGCGCAAGGTCCCGCACCGATCGAGGTCATCGTGGCGCTGCGCGAGCGCGTGCACACGTTGAAGGAAATGGCCGAGAGGGCGAAGATCTGGTACGGCCCGATCACCGCATGGGACGACAGGGCAGTGGCAAAACACCTCGGGCATGCCAGTGCGCCGGGTGTGCTCGGCGCGGCGAAAACGCTGCTGGCCGCGTGCGAGTGGAAGCCCGCGGCGATCCACCAGGTCATCGAGCAGGTGGCCGCAAAGCTGGAGCTCGGCATGGGCAAGGTGGCGCAGCCGTTGCGCGTGGCCATGACCGGCACCCAGGTCTCGCCCTCGATCGAGGACACGATCTATCTCACCGGGCGCGAGGAGGCGCTCCGCCGCATCGACGCCGCGATGGCCATGACTCATGCCTGAGTCGGCGGCCAGGCGCATTCCGCGCCGGTCTCGCCATGGATGAGCTGCTGGCCCGGGCCACCCAGGGCGTCGATCCCGACGCTCCCGGTGCGTTCTGGCACGTTTTCCTCAACCTGTTGAATATGGTGCCGTGGGCAGCCATGTTCTGGTGGAACCTGCTGTTCGTTGCCGTGGGCCTGCTGCTCGGCTGGTGGCGCAGGCGCGTGCTGGAAGCGGTCCTGTGGTCCTGGGTGCTGGGGCCGATAGGCTGGGTCGTGATCCTGTGCAAGCCCCGCGGCAAGCCACCCGTGAAACCCCCTGCGATACCGCGCTGAGCCCGCGGGCGGCGGATGTATGATCGAGGCGAGGTGAATGCTTTGAACCACGATGTTGCCGACAACGCGCACGCGCACCACCCGCACCACCATCATGACGCGAAGGGTTTCGTGCGTGCGGTGGAACACGCCAGCGAGGAGCGGGGCCTGCGTCTGACCCCCCTGCGCAAGGAGGTGCTGGAACTGATCGCGGCATCTCGCATACCGGTCAAGGCGTACGAACTGCTCGACCAGCTGCGCGAACAGCACGGCAATGCCGCTCCGCCCACGGTTTATCGCGCGCTGGATTTCCTGCTCGAGAACGGCTTCATCCACAAGCTGGAGTCGATCAACGCCTTCGTCTCCTGCCACCATCCGACCGAGGCGCATCAGGTCCCATTTCTGATCTGCGACAACTGTTCCAGCGCGCAGGAGGTCTGCGACGAACGGGTCGCCGAATTGATCGAGGCGCAGGCCCGCGCGCTGGGTTTCCGGCCGCAGGCGCAGACGCTGGAAGTCCACGGCCTCTGCCGGACCTGCCGCAAAGCCTGAACGCCAAGTCATCACTGATGGCACAGCTGGTTGTTATAATGTAACATACTGGCCATATCCCCTTGGCCGCCTCGCGCGGCGATCGCAGGCAGGCAATGCATTCCGGGCAGGCAGGCACATCGCGTGGGTGGCAGAACGCCGATCGCATCGGTGCGATCGCCTCGTTCCTGTGCGCCATCCATTGTGCCTTGCTGCCCTTCGTGCTGGCCGCGCTGCCGCTGGTCGGCCTGGAGTTCCTGGCCGACCATCGTTTCGAGCGAGGTTTCGTGGCGTTTGCCTGCGTGCTCGCGGTGATCGCCCTGGTGCGGGGATTTCGGCGACATCAGCAGCCATTGCCGCTGTTGCTCGCCATCCCTGGGCTGGTCTTGCTGATTTCCGGCGTCACCTGGGCCGAAGGCGGACTGACCTCGGTGCACAGCGTGCTGGTCACCGCGGGTGGTCTGCTGCT
Source organism: uncultured Rhodanobacter sp. (assembly GCA_937906285.1). Classification (GTDB taxonomy): domain Bacteria; phylum Pseudomonadota; class Gammaproteobacteria; order Xanthomonadales; family Rhodanobacteraceae; genus Rhodanobacter. Next base: position 2,036 of record CALCWL010000419.1, read on the forward strand.
GGCCACCGCGCACTTCGTCAATCTGCGCCGGGATCGCCGTGGCGAAATCCACGTGCATGGCCCGCAATGCGCGCACTGAGGCCGGTCAATGCCGGCCGCCGGCGGCCTATGGAGTTGTCCTCGGCACTGCTATGATGGACGGCCGTACATCCATCGAATCAAGGAGTTCCCCATGGGCAAGGGCGATCGCAAGACCCGCCGCGGCAAGATCTACCGCAGCAGCTATGGCAACACGCGTGCGCACGCGCTGGCCCCGGCCGTGGCCGGCGCCAAGCCGACGGTGACCAAGGCACCGGCGGCCCGCAAGGCGGCCCCGCGCAAGAA
>CALCWL010000420.1 GCA_937906285.1 uncultured Rhodanobacter sp.
GCGGTGCTGCTGATGCGCTACGTGCAGCGCGCGTTCCCCGTGTTCACGCCGCCCTCGGTGCAGGACAGCCACCCGCTGATGAAAACTTCCCCGGCCACGCCATGAACCACCCGATCGAATGCCACGCACTGGCCAAGCGTTACGGCGACCTCGCCGCACTCGACGGCATCAGCGCCGTCGTGCCGCGCGGCCAGGTGATCGGCCTGCTCGGCCACAACGGCGCGGGCAAGTCCACGCTGATCAAACTCATTCTTGGCCTGATCGCACCCAGCGGCGGCCGGTTGGAGGTGCTTGGCCAGTCACCGTGGCGCGCACACGCGCTGCGCCGGCGCATCGGCTACCTGCCCGAGAGCGCCACCTTCTACGGCAACCTCACCGGCCGCGAGCTGCTCGACTACCTGGCGCGACTGAAGCAGGCACCAGGCGCGCAGATAGCCACGCTGCTCGACCGCGTCGGCCTGGCCCACGCCGCCGACCGGCGCATCGGCACGTATTCGAAGGGCATGCGCCAGCGCCTCGGCCTCGCGCAGGCGCTGCTGGGTTCGCCCGATCTGGTGCTGCTGGACGAACCGACCACCGGCCTCGACCCGCAGGCCACCCGCGAGCTGTACCGCATCGTCGGCGAGCTGCGCGCGGATGGCCGCTCCGTGCTGGTCTCCTCGCACCTGCTGGCCGAACTGGAACCGCACATCGACGGCGCACTGATCCTGCGCCAGGGCAAGTTGCTTGCCGCCGGCAGCCTGCACGCGCTGGGCGAGCAGGCCGCGCTGCCGGCGCAGGTGCTGTTGCGCACGCGTGAGCAGGCGATGCCCGAATTGCTCGCGCGCCTTGAAACCGGCGGCCTGTCGGCGCAGCCGCGCCCCGATGGCCGGCTGGAACTGCAGGTGCCGCGCGCCAGCAAGTTGCGCATGCTGCGCGAGCTGCTGGCCGACCCGGCGATCGTCGATCTCGACGTGCGCGAGCCGACGCTGGCACAACTCTACGACTGGCTCGGCGCCGGCCCGCCATCCACCGCGGAGGTGGCCGCATGAACCCGATCCTCACCGTCGCCGCCAAGGAATTCCGCGACGACTTCCGCAACCGCTGGACCATCGCGCTGACCATCCTGTTCGCGCTGCTGGCGCTGGGCATCGCCTGGTTCGGCAGTGCGGCAGCCGGACGCGTGGGCTTCACCTCGTTCGACGCCACGCTGGCCAGCCTGACCACGCTGGGCGCCTTCGTGATCCCGCTGATCGGCCTGCTGATTGCCTATGGCAGCATCGTCGGCGAGCGCGACGACGGCACCCTGCTGCTGATGCTCAGCTATCCGCTCTCGCGCGGGCAACTGGTGGCCGGCAAGTTCCTCGGCCACTGCAGTGCGCTGGCCGCCGCCACGCTGGCCGGCTTCGGGCTCGCGGTCGCGATCATGCAGTGGATGCAGCCGCCGGAGCAGACGATGCAGGCGTGGCTGCACATCGGCCGCTTCATCCTCAGCGCATCCCTGCTCGGCGCCTGCTTCGTCGGGCTGGCCTGCCTGATCAGCGTGCAGACCGCCGACAAGTCGCGCGCCGCCGGACTGGCACTGGTCGGCTGGCTGGTGAGCGTGGTGCTGTTCGACCTTGCGCTGCTGGCGCTGCTGGTGGTCAGCGGCGGCAACCCGGTCGAGCGCGCGGTGTATCCGTACCTGCTGCTGTTCAACCCGGTCGACGTGTTCCGCCTGGTCAACCTCACCGCGCTGGGCGACGGCGCCGGCAACGACCTGCTGACCGGCATGACCGCCCACCACGTCTATCCGCCAGCCCTGCTCTACGCGCTGCTGCTGGGCTGGGCGGTGGCGCCGTTCGCCTGGGCGATGCTCGCGTTCCGGCGCAAGGAAATCTGAAGGAGTTCGCACATGCCCTGCTTGCCGATGACCAACCTGCGCCGCGCTGTCTTCGTGCTGGCGCTGGCCCTGCTGACCGGTTGCGGCGGCAATCCCGCACCCGCACGCCACGCCGTCGACACCCACCCGGACGATGCCTGCGCGGTGTGCGGCATGTACCTGGACGGCTCGCCCGGCCCGCGCGCCGAGGCTTGGATCAGCGGCCGCGCCAAGCCGCTGGTGTTCGATTCCACCCGCGACTTTTTCGCCTACGTGCTGCAACCGGAAAACCAGTCCGCGCTGCAGGAACTGTTCGTGCAGGACAGCGCGCGCATCGACTGGCAGCAACCCGCCCACGCCGCCGCCAGC
>CALCWL010000421.1 GCA_937906285.1 uncultured Rhodanobacter sp.
CAGCGGCGAGAGCCGCGCCAGCAGCAGGCTGCCGGCCACGACGAGGCCGAGCAGCGCGAGCACCAGCCAACCCGCGACGCGCAGGCCGAACACCAGCGGGATGGTGCGCGCGCCGATGGCGCGATCCTCCTCGAGGTCGTTCCAGTCGGCGGGGATGTTCTGGCCGCCGACTTCCCACAGCATCAGCCAGCCCAGCATCAGGGCCAGCCCCGCCAGCGAGGGTGACGGCACCACGGCGAACACGGCGGCGACGGGGCCGGCGGATTTCACCAGGCCGCTGACCACGGTGCGCCACCAGGTGACCTTGAGCAGTTTCACGTAGGCCACTTCCAGCAGCGCTGCGGCGAGCAGGATGACGAGGATCCACGGGTTGAGCAGCCAGATGCCGAGCACGGCCAGCGCGAACCACAGGCCGAACCAGGCCAGCGCGCCCTTCATGCTGACCAGGTTCTGCGCCAGCGGGTAGCGCATGGCGGAGGCTTCCACGGCGTAGCCGGGAGTGAGCCCGCCGGCCAGTTTCTGCTTGTCGTCCTTGACGCCGACCAGGTCGTTCAGCGCATAGATCGCGGTGTAGCCGGCCAGCGCGGTACCCAGGCAGATCGCCAGCACTTGCCAGTCGGGGAAGCGGCCCAGCCACAGCAGGGCGACGAAACCGGGCATGGCGATGTCGAGCACGCCGTGCAGGGAGCGCGAGAGAGCGAGGAAGCGGCGCATGCGTTCAACCTCGGTTCGTGAAGCTCGCCATGTAGTTGATGTCCTCGCGCCCCGGCGCCACGCGGAAGCTGCGCTTGAGCGGGTGGTACATGAGGCTGGCCACCGCGTTGAACTGCAGCCCCGCCGCGCTTGCCCACGCGCGCATCTCGGTCGGGCGGATCAGCTTGCGGTAGCTGTGGGTGCCGCGCGGCAGCAGGCCGAGGATGTACTCGCCGGCCACGATGGCGAAGGCGAACGCCTTGAGGTTGCGGTTGATGGTGGAGAAGAAGGCCACGCCGCCGGGCCTGAGCAACTGCGCGCAGGCGGCGATCGCGCGCGCGGGCTCGGGCACGTGTTCGAGCATCTCCATGCAGGTCACCGCGTCGAAGCTGCCGGCCTCCTCGCGCGCCAGCGTTTCCACGTCGATCTCGCGGTAGTCGATGGCCAGGGCGCCGCGTTCGGCATGCTGGCGCGCCACGTTCAGCGACAGCGTGGAGAGGTCGATGCCGGTGACTCGCGCGCCGTGTTTCGCCAGCGCCTCGGTGAGGATGCCGCCGCCGCAGCCCACGTCCACGACGCGCGGCGCGGCGCCGGTCAGGCGGTCGGTGATGAAGCGCAGGCGCAGGCCGTTGATGGCGTGCAGCTGGCCCATCTTGCCGTGCGGGTCCCACCACAGTCGGGCGATGCGGTTGAAGTGCGCGATCTCCGCGGCGTCAACATTCGGCGATTCGGTCATGGGTGGGGCGAGTCCAGCATTGCAAGGTGGCGATGGCGTCGGCGAGTTCGCCGCGGCGGATGTCGTTGACGAACACCCCGGTACCCACGGCGGTGGGGAGCGGCACGCGCTGGGCGCCGTTGCGATGCTCGACGCGGTCCAGCAGCGACTGCCACATCAGCGTGGCGTCGAGCAGTTCCAGCGGCGGCGCCAGGCCCAGGCGTTCGACCAGGGCGAGGATGCGTGCGGCGGCCGCATCGGCGAGCAGGCCGCGGCCGTGGGCGATGGCGACGGAGACCAGGATGTCCAGCAGCACCGCCTCGCCGTGCAACAGGTGGTCCTCGTGTCGCGTTTCCAGGCCGTAGCTGAAGGTGTGGCCGAAATCCGCCACGCGCGCCAGCTCGTCCTCGAACAGGTTGGGTGCCAGCTCCTGCAGCATGTCGTCGATGGCGCGGTCGAGGATCGCGCCGCCAGCCTCGCCCTGGAACGCGCCGGCGATGCTGGCGGCGCCGTGGCGTTCCAGCAGGATGAACAGCGCGGCGTCCTTGATTACCGCGAGCTTGACGATCTCGCACACGCCGTTGCGCAGATGCCGCGGCGGCAGGGTACGCAGCAGGCGGCGATCGAGCAGTACGCGCCGCGGCGGCTCGAAGCTGCCGAGGCGGTTCTTGCGGCCGTTGAAGTTGATGCCGTTCTTGATTCCCACCGCCGCGTCCACGTAGCCCATCAAGGTGGTGGGCACCTTGATGTGCGGCACGCCGCGGCGGTAGCTGGAGGCCGCGAAGCCGACCACGTCGGTGAGCACACCGCCGCCGATGGCGAGGATGGGCTCGTCGCGGCGATGGATGGGGAATTCGTCGAGCGTACGCAGCAGACCCTGCCACGCCTCCATCGTCTTGCCGCGCTCGCCGCCGGGCAGCGCGACGATGCGCGCGTCGATGCCGTGGTGCGCGAAGTAAGCGGCGAGACGTGCGCCGTGATGGGCCAGCACCACCTCGTCCACCACCACGAAGCGCCGGCCGCCGGCGATGCGACCATCGGCCAGCAAGACATCGCTGGCCGGGTCGAACACGTCGGCCACGTTGCACAACTCGTACTCGATGCGCCGCGTCTCGCTGACCCGCCAGCGCATGGCCGCTGCGTTCATGCGATCTCCCGCCACGCCGCGCGGCGTGCCAGCACTCCGCGCGCCACGCCCTGCGCCGCGGCGAGATCGTGCTGGCGCCAGTGGCCGCACTGCCCGATGTTCGCGTAGGGCACGGCGGTGGCGGTGAGCACGCCGCGCAGGACGGCCTCCAGCGTCTGCTCGATCACCTCGCGGCGACCCTCGTTCAGCAGCGTGAGGTAGAAGCCGGTGCGGCAACCCATCACGCCCACGCCGATGAAATGCGCGGGCAGCAGGCGGCCGAAGCCTTCGAGCAGGAAATGTTCCAGCGAATGCAGCGCGGCGCTGTCCATGCAGACGCCGGCGTTGGGCAGGCGCCAGCGCAGGTCGACGGTGTAGACCACGTCGCCGTGCGATCCGACGTGCGCGCCGCGCAGCTTCACGCTGGGCGCCTTCAACCGGCGGTGATCCAGCTCGCCGATGGTGTCGGCGGCCCAGCCCAGGGTTTCCGGATCGACCACGGCGTTCATCGCTGCGCAATGGCCGCGAGGTGGCGGTGGCTGGCGTCCAGCGCCTGCTGCCAGCCGTCCACGTGGTGGTACAGCTCCACCGCGCCGTAGCCGCGGAAGCCGTGGTCGTTGAGCGCGGCGAAGCTGGCTGCCAGGTCCAGCGTGCCTTCGCCGGGGATCTCGTGGAAATGCACGATGCCGGTGCGCGTGTTGGCCACCATCTTGTCCACCAGCGCGGGCCCGCGCGCGCCGCGCAGCCAGGCGAGGACGGGGTGGGCGCGCTCCAACGCATCGAAGCTGAGCCCGGGCACCGAGATCAGGTAGGTGAAGAGCTCGTCGTCCAGCGGCGAGGCGCCGGCGTACAGGCTGCCGTAGTCCACCCAGCGTGCCGCCTGCACGAGACCGGCGCGCGCGAGCAGGACGTCGATGCGCCGCTGCCGCGCGGCATCCGGCGCGCGATCGGCGAAGTACAGCGGATGGCTGCCGTCCAGCAGCAGGTAGTCGGCACCGTCGGGGAAATACACCAGCGTGCTGGCGTGGTCGAGGTTGAGGGCGAGCGCGTCGCTGTCTTCCGCGATCTTCAGGTTCCAGCCCGCGCGCGCGTCGGAGATGTGCAGGTAACGCGCCTGCGGCGCGGCCTGCGCCAGCGCGGCGAGGTAGTCGGACTCGGAGCAGTACGCATGGCACAGGTCGATGTGCAGCGCGAAGCGCGGCGAGCCCACTGCGGCGATCAGCGCCTGGCCTTGCGCGAGCGTCTCGATCGCCATGCCCGGCTCGGGTTCGATCAGCAGGGTGATGTCTTCGTCATCACGGATCTCGGTGAGGCATTCGCGGATGGATTCGGCCAGCACGTCGAGCGGATCCACCTGCGGCTGGCGCATGTGTTCCTCGCGCACGAAGCCGCTGCCGCAGGTGACCAGGTTCGTGCCCAGTCGGCGCGCCACGCGGATGCCGCGCTTGACCAGGTCGATGCGCCGCTTGCGCCCGGCCGTGTCCAGCGACATCAGCGAGGGCTCGTGCGGGCGCGACGGCGTGAAGAAGTGCGAAGCGGTGGCCACGCAGGCCGGCGCGATGCCGGCGCGCGCCAGTCGGCGCTTCACTGCGTCGAGATCGTCGTCGCCGAGGTCGAACGGATTGAAGTGATCGCGATGGAAGGCGATTTCCATCCCGGCGTAGCCCGCGCGCGCCACCGCGTCGATGGCGTCGAGGAAGGGCAAGCGGGTGAGTCCGAAGCTGCTGTACGCGAGGTCGATCATGCGCCGGGCCGGGCGCGAGCCCGGGGTGGACAAAGTGGCGCAAGCGTGTCGGCGCGGCGGCGGGACCGCCTTGACTCAAGTCAACGCGGGCGGCGACGGCGCGCCGCCGCGACAATACGCGCCGAGGCCGCCGGCTGCCGTCGCGCGATGCGCGACCGCGCCGGCGCGACGCTCAATCGACCGGCGTATGCCGCGACCGACTCACCTCGGCGGGCGTCACCGCGCTGGCCTTGTTCGACCATGACTGGCGGATGTAGCTGACCACTGCGGCGACGTCCTCGTCGTTGAGCTGCTGCGCGAACGGCGGCATCGAATATGGCCGCGGGTTGGCCGCGGTGGCCGGGGCGAAGCCGCCGAGCAGCACGCTGCGGATCGCGTTGACGCTGGTCGGCCCCGTTACTGAAGTGTTGCCGTCCAGCGGCGGGTAGACACCGGCCGCCCCCTGGCCGTTGTCGCCGTGACAGTCGGCGCAGTGCTTCGCGTAGAGCTTGCCGCCCTGTTCGTGGCTGGACGCCTGCTGGAACGCGCTGGCAACCGGCGCGCGCGGCGGCAGCGATTGCAGGTAAGTCGCCACCGCCCGCAGGTCGGCGTCAGTCAGGTGCTGGGTGCTCAGCCGCACCACATCGGCCATCGGCCCGAACGCGCTGCCCTTGGACGACTGGCCGGTCTTCAGCAAGTCGACCACGTCCTGCGCGCTCCAGCCTTCCAGGCCGCCGCCGGTGCGCGTGCTGAGGTCGGGCGCGTACCAGTCCAGCTGCGGGATCTGGCCGCCGGTGAGGTGCTGGTTCTGCTCGATGCCGCCGAGCGAATCGCGCGGCGCATGGCATTCGTTGCAGTGGCCCAGCCCCTGCACCAGGTAGGCGCCGCGATTCCATTGCGGCGACTGCGCGGGGTCGGGCTCGTACACGCCCGGCTTGAAGTACAGCGCGCGCCACGCCACCAGGCTGCTGCGCACGTTGTAGGGAAACTCCAGGCCGGTCGGCTGCGCCGGCCGGTTCACCGGCGGCAGCGATTTCAGATAGGCGAAGATCGACAGCGCATCGTCGCGCGTGACCCTGGTGAACGAGGTGTAGGAGAACACCGGATACAGCAGCTGACCATGCCGGCCCTTGCCCAGGTGCAACGCGGCCCAGAACTCGTCGAAGCTCCACTGGCCGATGCCGGTATCCGCATCCGGCGTGATGTTCGGCGCCGGCACGTCGCCGAACGGCGTGGCCAGCGAACGGCCGCCGGCATACGGCTGGCCGCCGCGCGCGGTGTGGCAGGCGGCGCAATCGCCGGCGGTGGCGAGGTACTTGCCCTGCTCGATCCGCGCCGGATCCGCCAGCGCGGCCGCCTCGGCCTCGCGCTGGACCGGCGTGGACGGCGCACTGCGGTCGCGCGCCAGAGACCACCACGCGGCCGCGCCGATCAGCAGCAGCACCACCAGCAAGCCGGCACCGCGTCGCAACCACTTCATGGATTCACCTCGCTATGGCCCATCACGCACCAGCCCGGCAGCGGCGTCGTCTGCGCCGCGGCGGGCTGGGGGTGCATGTCCGCCGGCGGCGCGTGGCTGGCCAGCCACGCGGATACCGCGACGATGTCCGACTCGCGCATGCGATTGGCCACCACGCCCATGCAGTACGGCCCTTCCGCCGCGCGGGTATGCGTGCGCCACGACACCAGCTGGTTGCTGATGTAGCCGGAGGAGAGGCCGACCAGGCCCGGCATCATCGGCTCGAAGCCGGTGAGCTTGTCGCCGTGGCAGCTCACGCACGAAGGCACGGCGCGGGACGGATCGCCATGCAGCACCACCTGCTCGCCGCGGCGCAGCACCTCGGCCGGCACCGCCGGCTGCGGCCAGCGCCGGTAGGGCAGATCCTGCGCGGCGAAGTAGCCGGCGATCTGCCGCAGGTACGGCTGGCTCAGCTGGCGCACCACGTATTCCATCGGCGCGTGCCGGCGCTGGCCGGACTGGAAATACTCCAGCTGCTGCAGCAGGTAGCCGGCCGGCTTGCCGGCCAGGCGCGGCGCCTGCACGCCGTCGGGCGAGCCCTCGCCGCGCGCGCCGTGGCAACTGGTGCACGCGGCCACGCGCTGTTCCAGGGTGTCGGGCGTGGTGGCGGCCAGGGCGGCCGTGGCGCTGCAAAACGCAAGCAGCGCGACCGCCGCGCGCAGCGGCGAGCGTCGGAAACGAGGAGGGATCATCCGCCTATGGTAATCCCGCGCGCCGGGTCGCCGACGACTCGCGACAACCTGCCGCACTGCGCAGCCCGCGGCACGGCGGTCATGGTTGCCAGACTTTTCGTGCGCACCACGAGCACGGCAAGGCGCGAAAAGTTGCAGATGAATCTGTTGACCGCAGCGCAACATTGCTCGTAAGGTCGATCCATGTCGTCGATTTTCCGCCCAGCACGCCCACTCGCCGCCCCGGTCTGCACCGGTGCCGCCGCCGCGCGCACGGGCATCGCCGCCATGACTACGCGCACGATTACCACCGGTACCACTCGTCCCGGGCGGAGCGTCGTGCGCAGCTGAAGTTTTCCACGCAACGGCCCGCTCTCGACGAGGCGGGCCGGCTGATACCGACACGCCAGCGAGCACGGGCCTCCACCG
>CALCWL010000422.1 GCA_937906285.1 uncultured Rhodanobacter sp.
TGCCGCCGTCGCGCAGCACGTCCTGCAGGTCGGCACGCGAGGCGCGCCAGGCCGGAATGGTTCCGGCCAGGGCCGTGCTGAGCACGGCAACCGCCAGCGCCGCCGCCATCACGCGCCCGTCGATGCCGAACGCATGGAAGGGCACCGCGCCCGGAGCGCTGGTGAAATACATCGAAACGATCCAGCGATTGCCTCCATGCATGATGGGAAACGCCACCGCCAGTGCGGCCAGGCTCAGCAGCAGGCTCTCCATCAGCGCGCTGGACACCAGTCGCGTGCGGCTGCCGCCCAGCGCACTGCGCAGCGCGAGTTCATGGCGCCTTTGCAGGGTCTGGACCAGTTGCAGGTTGGCGACGTTGACGCAGGCCAGCAGCAGCACCAGCACGGCAGCACCGAACATCAGCCACACCCACTGGCGCATGTCCTCGGGCACGAAGCTGAACCCCCAGGGCTTGATGACGATGCCCCGCGTCTGCTTGCCCGGCGGCAGCGCCGCCTGCAGGCGCGTGCTCCACGCATCCAGCTCCGCGCGCGCCTGCGCCAGCTGGTATCCCGGCGCCAGACGCAGCACGCCCCAGAGATCGCGGTGCTGTCCCGACTGCAGCTTCAGCGGCAGCCAGACCTGGTTGTCGGTCACCAGCATGCTGGTCGCGTGCGCAGGCACCACGCCCACCACCGTCACCCAGCCGCTGTTCACCTGGATGGCGCGGCCGATGATGTGCGGATCGGCGTTGAAGCCGTTCCGCCACAGCGTTTCGCCGAGCAGCGCCACGTTCGGCGCGCCGACGGCCTCGTCCGCCGGCAGCAAGGCGCGCCCCAGCAAGGGCTTGATGCCCAGCAACGGCATCATCGAAGCCGTCATGCGACTACCCGGGTAATACGTGGCGCCACCGCCCACATCCACCGCCGCGCCGATGGGCGCATAGACACCCGTCAGGTCGGCGCTGCGCAGGTGGCCGCGCAAGGCCAGGTACTGGTCGCTGTCGACGGGAGAGATGCCGTTGCCGCTGTGCGATGGCTCGCCCAATGCCATCAGCCGCGCGGGATGCGGCACCGGCAGCGGTTCGAGGATCAGCGTGTTGACCAGCGAGAACAGGAACAGCGTCACCCCCAGCCCCACGCCCAGCACCACCACCGACAACAGCGCATAGCCCGGCCGCTTGAGCAGCCGCCGCCATGCCTGACGCAACTCGCGCACGACCATCGTCACTCTCCCTTCAAGGCGCGCATCGGCGCCACCTTCGCCGCGCGCCATGCCGGCAGCAGACAGGCCAGCAACCCGGCGACGACCAGCACCACGGCCACGCCAAGCATCACCAGCGGATCGAGAGCGCCATCGCGGCCGATCAGCGTCATCAGCAGCTGCGCTACCGCGCGCGTCACCAGCCACGCGACGGCGACGCCCAGCGCCAGTCCTGCCGCGATCTGCCACAAGCCGCCGCGCAGCACCAGCCGCAGCAGCCGCGCGGGCGCCGCGCCCAGCGCCATGCGCACGCCGAACTCGCGCTCGCGCGCGGCCACCGCCACGGCCATCACCGCATACAGGCCGGCGGCGGCGAGCAGCACGGCCAGCATGGCGAACAGGCCGATCAGCCACAGGCTGAGGCGCGCGGTGGCGGTGGTCGCACGCACGATGCTGTCCAGCGAACGCAGGTTGGCGATGGGCTGCGCGGGCGCGATCTCGGCCAGGGCCGCGCGAATGCCGGCTTGCCAATCGGCCATGTTGCCGTGGCCGCGCAGCGCGACACGCAGGGGTTCGAGGCTACGGAACAGCGCCATCATCGGTTCGGCAACCTGCGTCAGGGGCACGTAGAGCACCGGTTGCCTCGGTTGCAGCGGACCCATCTGGTACGTCGCGCCCACCACGCCGACGATGCGCGCCAGCCGGCCATCGTTGCCGACGCTGTGCACATTGATCATCTTGCCCAGAGCATGGCTGGCGTAATACTTGTCGGCCAGATCCTGGCTGACGATCACCACGCCTTCGCTGCCGCGCACGTCGTTGCGGTCGAAATCGCGCCCGGCAAGCAAGGGGATGGCGAACAGCTTGAAGAAGCCCGGCTCGGTGCCGCGATATTGCGTCAGGAAAGGCTCTCCACCCGGCGGGTTTGCGTTGGTCTGGCCCTGTTCCAGCAGGCCGTTGCTGATCGGCAGATTGGTGGTCACCACCACGTCGGTGACGCCGGGGATGGTCTTTAGCCGCCGAGTCAGACGCTGCGCCAGCGCCTGCACGGCGACGCCATCCGGGTAGTCGGCTTCCACCGGCGCCATGTCGAAGGTCAGCACGTTGTCGCCGGCAAAGCCAAGCTGCAGTTGGGCGGCGTCGTGGAGTGCATGCACGAACACGCCGGCTGCGCTGAGCAGGACCGCCGCCAGCGCCACCTGGGCCACCACCAGCACGCGCCCGACGTGCCCACCGCGCAGGCCCAGGCCGCTGCGTCCGCCTTCGCGCAATTCATCCGCCGACGTCGCATGACGGCTGCGCCACAGCGCCACGCACGCCGCCGACAAAGCTCCGCACAAACCCATTGCGAAAGCCAGACCCCACGCCATCGCACCGACGTGCAAACGCTGGCTCCACAACCATTCGGCGGGAATGACACCTTGCAGCAAGGCAAGGCCTGCCATCGCCATCGACATGCCCAGCAGCGAGCCGCAGGTACCGATGAGCAGGCCTTCCGCCAAGGCAGGCAACAGCAAGCGCAGCCTGGATGCGCCCAACGCGCTGCGCACGGCGAGGTCGTGATGGCGCGACAACGAACGCACCAGCATCAGGTTGACCACGTTCACCAGTGCGATCAGCAGCACCAGCGACGCACCGGCGCCGAACAGCAGCAACATCGGCCGTGCGTCCTGCTGCACGGCGGCAGCCAGGCCTTGCGCGCGGTAGCGCGGCTTCTTCCAGTTGCCGCCCATGCCCATGTCGCGGAACATGGTGCGTTCGTGCGCGTCGGCCTGCGCCGACACCGCGGCGATCCCGACGCCGGGCGCCATCCGCGCGATCGCCGTATGGCCGTTGCGGTTGTAGTCCCGGCTGACCAGCGGCAACGCCATCGGCAGGGCCACGTCGCCCGGGCCCAGCACGGTATTCAGCGCCGCCGGCAGCACGCCGACGATGGTGTGCGGCACACCCTTGACCGTGAGCTGCATCCCGACCACGTGGCGGTCGCCGTTGTAGCGCCGCTGCCAGAACCCGTAGCCGATCAGCACCGCCGCAGGCCCGTGCGGGGCGTCCTCGACCGCGGTGAAGTTGCGCCCCAGCACCGGCGCGATGCCCAGCGTCGGCAGCACCTGCCGATCCAAGTAGATCACCGGCACCTGTGCGGGCGCGCCGGCACCGGCCACATTCACCGTCGATCCGGGGCGCTCCAGCCCCATTGAAACCACGCCGTCGAGCTTGCCCAGTGACTGGAATTCGTGCGGCGAGATGCCGTCGATGCGGCCGTTCTCCGCGATGGTGCCGATCATCACCAGCCGCGATGCGTGCGGCACCGGCAACGGCCGCCACAAGCTGTTCTGGATCAGCACGAACACCGCCACCGTGGCGCCGATGCCCAGCGCCAGCACGCCGCCGGCCAGCAACAGGAAGCCGGGGCGGCGCAGCATGGCGCGCCAGGCACGCCAGGTCTCGGCGAGCCAGACATTCATGCCCCCGCCTCGATGCGCCGGCCGATCAGCGCATCCAGCCGCTGTTCGTCTTCGTGGCGCAGGCGGTCGTAGGTTTCCTCGTCGACCACGCGGCCATCGAACAGGCGGATCTTGCGCTGGGCAAGTTCCGCGTAGCGGGCGTCGTGGGTGACCATGCAGAGGGTGGCGCCGCTCTTGTGCAGTTCGTCGAGCAGGGCCATCACCGCCTCGCCGTTGCGCGAGTCGAGGTTGCCGGTGGGCTCGTCGGCGAGCAGGATCGCCGGCCGGCCGACCAGCGCGCGGGCCACCGCCACGCGCTGCTGCTGGCCGCCGGAAAGCTGCGCCGGATAGTGGCGCATGCGGTGCGACATGCCGACGCGTTCCAGCGCTTCCTGCACGCGCTCGCGCCGCTCGGCCGCGCCGATCCCGCTGCGATAGGTCAGCGGCAGCTCCACGTTTTCCTGCACGCTGAGGTCGCCGATCAGGTTGAACGCCTGGAAGATGAAACCGATCTCGGCGTTGCGGATGCGCGCGCGCTCGGCGGCGTCGAGCGCCGCCACGTCGTGCCCGTTCAGCACGTAGCGGCCCGCGCTGGCAGTGTCGAGCAGGCCCAGAATGGAGAGCAACGTGGTCTTGCCGCAGCCGGACGGGCCGGAGATCGACACGTACTCCCCGCGCGCAATGGACAGGTGCACGTCGGACAGCGCGTGGGTTTCCACCTCGTCGGTCTGGAATACCTTGCGCAGGCCCTTGAGGGTGATGACGTCGGCGGGGTTGGTCATGAGCTGTCCAGGATGGGGGCATCGGTTTTCCCTTCTCCCGCGGGGAGAGGGGTTCAAGCATGCATTCACTTCAATCGGATGCGGTCATATTTGTCCCACTGGCCGGTGTCGGAAAGGATCAGCTTGTCACCGGCCCGCAGACCGCGCCGCACCTGCACGCGGTCGACCGAGGCCGCGCCGATGCGCACCGGCACGCGCGTAGCGGTGTCGCCGGAGGGATCGAGCCGGAACAGGCTGAGGTCGCCATCCGCCTTGGCCAGGGCCGGGCGGCCCACCGAGAGCACGTCGTGCAGCTCGGCGATGCGGATGCGGCCATCGACGGACAGGTCGGGCCGCATGCCGCCCGGCAGCGTGCCGACGAGCGCGACATCCACCTGCACGCTGGCGTTGCGCACCGCCGGGTCGATCCGTTCGACCCTGCCGTCGATGAAGCCGTTGTGCGTGTCCACGCTGACCGGCATGCCCATCGCCACGTCCTTGGCCTGCACCTCGGGCACCTGCAACCGCGCGATCAGCACGTCGGTGCGCGCCACCCGCGCCAGGTTGGCACCGGCGGCAACCTGGGCCCCTTCCTGCACCGCCACCTCCTGCAGCACGCCGGCGATGCCGGCGCGCACCTGCAGCGCATCGGCCTGGCGCTGACGCAGTTGCAGGTTGCTCTGCTGCTGCAGCAACTTCGCCTGCACCGCGTCGAGCCGGGCCTGCATGCTGGCACCGAACGCGTGCACGCGCTGCCGTTCGATCTGCATGCGGTTCTTCAGCTGGGCCAGCGCGATCTGCTCCTGCTCGTAGCGCACTTCGGGTATCAGGTGCCGGGCCACGGCCTTGGCGTCGGCATCGGCCTTGACCTTGGCCGAGGCGTAATCGGCTTGCGCCTGCGCCTCGGCCGAACGCTGGTCGAGCAATTGCGACTGCAGTTCGGCGCGCCGCGCGGCCACCTCGGCCTGCGCCGCCGCCACCTGGGCCTGGGCGTTGCGCAGGCTGTCCTGCACCTCGGGGTTGGAGAGCGTCATCAGCACGGTATCGGGTTGCACGGCCGTGCCCGGCCACACCCGGATCTGTTCGACCTGGGCGGCGGTGGCGGCCGCCAGCCAGCGCGAGGTGCGCGGCACCAGGGTGCCGGTGGCGCGTACCTCGCGCAGCATGTCGCCGCGCTGCACGGTGTCGATCCACAGGCCGGAACGCTCGGCCACCGGCAGGGCCGGGCCGAGGCGCAGCAGCAACGTCACCAGCACCGCGACGAGCATGACGGCGGCGGCCGCGATCAGGCGGAGCCGGCGGCGCTTGCGCAATTTCAGGGTGGGGTTGGCCATGTCCATGGAGCGGGGAGAGCAAGCCCCGTGCCACGACGCCGAACGCGCTCCGCACAAGGATTTGGCGCCCTGCCGGGCGCCAGCGTCGTTCGCCGGCGGACACCCGTGTCCGGTTTCGTACGCGCATGCCGGGGCCGATGTCCCGCAACCGGCGACGCGAGTCACGCCTGCCGTTGCCGCCCTCAGCCGGTGTTCTGCAGCCCCTGCGCAACACCATTGACGCAGGCGACCAGGGC
>CALCWL010000423.1 GCA_937906285.1 uncultured Rhodanobacter sp.
TCGCCAGCACATCGACACCCAGCTGGCGATCCGCCACCAGGCGCTGGACACCACCTCCACCTCGCACTGGCGCGGCGTCGCCAACGACCGCGCGCGCGGCGTGTTCCGCGGCGCGATCGTGGTGGCGCCCGGTGCCGACGGCAGCGACGCCAACCTCACCAACAAGAACCTGCTGCTGTCGCCGAGCGCCGAGATCGACACCAAGCCGGAGCTGGAAATCTATGCCGACGAAGTGCAGGCCGCGCACGGCGCCACGGTCGGCCAGCTCGACGAGCGTTCGCTGTTCTACCTGCGCTCGCGCGGCATTCCGCTCGCCGAGGCTCGCGCACTGCTGACTGCCGCATTCTGCCGCGCGGTGCTGGACGACCTGCCGAACGTGGCCCTGCGCGAGCATCTATCCACCTTGCTGGTCGCACAGCTTCCCGCTTGACGCTCCAGCTCCTGGGCCTGCCCGCAGGGGCAGGCCGGGAGGGGCGAGGCTCCTCGCCTGAAGATCAAGAGCGCACCCCAGCCCAACCCTCCCCTGCGAGCGGGGGAGGGAGCCCCAACCGGATTCTCCGAATGAACGCACAAGCCAGCACACCGACCGTCTTCGACGTCCAGCGCATCCGCGCGGATTTCCCGTTGCTGTCGCGCACGGTGCACGGCAAGCCGCTGGTGTACTTCGACAACGCCAACACCAGCCAGAAGCCGGAGTCGGTGATCGCAGCGGTGGATACCCACTATCGCGAGCACAACGCCAACGTGTCGCGCGCGGTGCATCAGCTGGGCGAGGAGGCCACGGCGGCGTACGAAGGCGCGCGCGACAAGCTGGCGCGGTTCATCCATGCCGGCTCGCGCGACGAGGTGGTGCTCACCTCCGGCACCACCCAGGCCACCAACCTGGTCGCCTACAGCCATGTGCTGCCGGCGCTGAAGGCGGGCGACAGCATCCTCACCACGGTGATGGAGCACCACGCCAACATCGTGCCGTGGCAGCTGGTCGCCGCGCGTCGCGGCGCCACGGTGAAGGCCGCGCCGATCGACGAACGCGGCGAGCTGATCGTCGAGAAGTACGTCGAGCTGCTGACGCCGGAGGTGAAGCTGGCCTGCGTCACCCATGTCTCCAACGTGCTGGGCACCGTCAACCCGGTGCGCGAGATCGCGCGTGAGTGCCGCAAGCGCGGCATCCCGTTGCTGGTCGATGGTTCGCAGGCGGTGCCGCACCGGCCGGTCGACGTGCAGGCGCTGGGCTGCGATTTCTACGCGCTCACCGGGCACAAGATGCTCGGCCCCACCGGCACCGGCGCGCTGTGGGCGAAGCGCGAACACCTGGAAGCGATGCCACCGTTCTTCGGTGGTGGCGAGATGATCCGCGAAGTGAAGTTCTCCGGCACCACTTTCGCCGAGCCACCGCACAAGTTCGAGGCCGGCACGCCGAACATCGCCGGCTTCGTCGGCCTGGCGGCAGCGATCGACTATTACGAATCCGTCGGCTTCGCCGCGATCGAGACGTGGGAACAGCAGCTGCTGCATTACGCCACCGAACGCCTGCGAGAGATTCCCGGCCTGCGCATCATCGGCGAGGCGGCCGAGAAGGAACCGGTGATCTCGTTCCTGCTGGAAGGCGCGCAGGCCACCGATCTGGCGACCCTGCTCGACCTGGAGGGCGTTGCCGTGCGCTCGGGCCACCACTGCGCGCATCCGCTGATGCAGTTCTTCGGCGTGCC
>CALCWL010000424.1 GCA_937906285.1 uncultured Rhodanobacter sp.
TTCCTCGGCCCGGGCGATCCCGCTTCCGAACTGCTGTCCGGTGCCACCACCGGCAATGCGAGCGCCAGCTGGAACCACACCGCCAGCACGCAGGATCATTTCCACCCGCCGATGACCAACGAGCAGCGGCAGGCCAACCAGCTCCCGGAGAACTGGGACCTGACCATGGGCGACTTCTCCGCGCCGGTCGCCGCGGCACCGCGCGTGATGCCCGCTGCGCCCATGCCGGCGGCCGTGGTCGATCGCGCCGAGACCGCCGGTCCGCATTCGCTGCCGGCCGGCATGGACGAGATCTTCCGCGTGGTGGTCGACGGCGTGATGGACGTGCTGCGTGCGCGCGCCGAGATCAAGAACACGTTCCGCCTGCCGGTCACCATCATCCAGCGCTCGGAGAACAACCCGCTGAAGTTCGCGCCCAATCCGGAGGAGGCGCTGCAGAAGATCATGGCGCCCAGCGGCGGCGCCTTCATGTCCGGCACCGCGGCGTTCGAGGACGCCTTCGACGACATCCGCTGCCACCAGATGGCCATGCTGGCAGGCGTGCGGGCGGCGTTCGAGTCGCTGCTGGTGCATTTCAACCCGGATCGCTTCGAACAGGAGGCCGACGGCGGCTCCAAGCGTTCGGCGTTCGCCGGCAAAGGCAAATACTGGGAAAGATATCGCGAGCATTTCGAAGGCTTGAACAAGGACCCGGACGATTGTTTCCGGCGCCTGTTCGGCGACGAGTTCGCGCGTGCGTATGAAGAGCAGTTGTCACGCCTGAAATCGGCGCGGAGAATGCGGCAGGCAAGGCACCACTAGCGGGCGGTGGCTGTGGCGGTAGCGAACGCACGGCGTTCGAAGGGGTGCAGGAAGGGCAGGAGCGCTCTTTCTCGATGGCTTTCCGGGCGCCGGGGCGCCACGGACGCGGATGTTTTTCCATGCAGCGTCGGCCGGCGACAGCCGAGCGGCGCGCATATCCCGGCAGCGCAGCCGGGGAGACTTCTGACAGGGGCAGCGCTACGCATGGAAAACAACAAGGTTGTGTGGAGTGAGGGGCTGTTCCTGCGCCCGCAGCATCTGCAGCAGCAGGAGCGTTACCTGGAGCGTTTCGTCGAACTGCGCGCCGGCGGCTTGCGTCCTTACACCTGGGGCTTCTCCGAACTGGAACTGGAAACCGACCTGCTGGCGATCGGCAAGCTGGGCATCAAGCGCGCGCGCGGCGTGTTCCCCGACGGCACACCCTTCGCCATGCCCGGCGACGATCCGTTGCCGCTGGCGCTGGAGGTCAACGACAACTGGCGCGACCAGACCGTCTTCCTGACCTTGCCCCTGCGCTCGCCGGCGCAGCCGGACAGCGGCCGGCCCGAGGCGCCGGCGGAAAAACTGTTCCGCTACCGCGTGCGCGAGACCGAGGTGCGCGACGCCTCCGGCAGCGTCGATGGGCTCACCGTGCTGGAGGTGGGCGGACTCAACAGCCGGCTGTTGCCGCAGTCGCAACCGCTCGAAGGGCTGGCGCAGATCCCGGTGGCGCGCATCGTCGAGTGCCGCTCCGACCGCCGGGTGATCCTGGAAGAGGCGTTCATGCCGACCGTACTGAGCTGCCAGGCGGCGCCGCGGTTGAGCACGTTCCTGTCCGAACTGCTGGGCCTGCTGCACCAGCGCGGCGAGGCGCTGGCCAGCCGCGTGGCGGTCACCGACCGCGGCGGCGCCGCCGAGATCGCCGACTTCCTGCTGCTGCAGGTGGTCAACCGCTATCAGCCGCTGATCGCACACCTGTCGGCCGCGCCGATCCTGCACCCGGAGGATTTCTACCGCGTGCTGGCCGAGATGGCCGGCGAGCTGGCCACCTTCACCACTACCGGCAAGCGCCCGCCGGCGTTCCCCGCGTACCGGCACGAGGCGCTGTACGCGAGCTTCGAGCCGTTGATCGCCGCGCTGCGCACCAGCCTCAGCGCAGTGATGGAGCAGACCGCGATCCCGATCCCGATGCAGCAGCGCAAGTTCGGCGTGTGGGTGGCCGTGGTGCCGGACCTCACCCTGATCGACACCGCCGCCTTCGTGCTGGCGGCCAAGGCCGACCTCAAGTCCGAGGACCTGCGCCGCCAGCTGCCGGCGCAGTCGAAGATCGGCCCGGTGGAAAAGATCCGCGACCTGGTGAACCTGCAACTGCCGGGCATCCCGGTGGCGCCGATGCCGGTGGCGCCGCGGCAGATTCCCTACAACTCCGGCTATCTGTATTTCGAGTTCGACAAGAATTCGCCGATGTGGCGGAGCCTGAAGACGTCGG
>CALCWL010000425.1 GCA_937906285.1 uncultured Rhodanobacter sp.
ACATGGACGTGGTCAACGCGATCCAGCAGGGCGACACGATCGAGAAGGTCACCGTCGAAGGCGACGTCGATGCATTGCTGGCGGCGCAGTCCGACCGGGTCAACGAGTGGAACGCGGTGCTCGACCAGCGCGGCTGAGCTTCTGCTTCGCGCACGACCAATCGCCGGCGCAAGCCGGCGATTTTTTTTATGCGGCAGGTTTGCGCCGGTCCGGCGTCGCCGGCCTATGATCGGCGAGCTACACGCGTGTCCATTCATCAAGGAGAACGACCATGTCATTCCTCAACGATCTGATTGGCGGTCAGGGACAGCAGGCGGGCGGCGCCGGTTCGATGATCTCGGTGGCCAGCGACTTGCTGCAGCGGGCGGGCGGCGTGCAGGGCCTGGTCAGCATGCTGCAGCAGCACGGGCTCGGCGGTGCAGTGCAGTCGTGGGTGGGCAGCGGAGCGAACCAGCCGGTATCGGGCGAACAGCTTGGCCAGGCCCTGCAACATGGCGGCATGGGCTCGTTGGTGCAGGAGGCGGCCAGCAAGTTCGGCATCGATCCCGGCGCGGTGCTCAGCGGGCTTTCGCAGGTGCTGCCACAGGCCGTCGACCATCTGACGCCAGATGGCCAGTTGCCGGCCGACGGGCAGGGCGGCGGCTTCAACCTCGGCATGCTTGAAGGGCTGGCCGGCAAGCTGCTGGGCTGAGGGCACCCCGCGTCCCGGCAGGGCGATGCCCCGCCGGGACGCCATTCAGGCCGACTTGCGCTTGACCAGGTGATAGAGCAGCAACAGCACGATCGCGCCGATCACCGAGGCGATGAAGCCGGCCGATTGTCCCGCCTGGTACCAGCCGAACAGCTGCTGGCCCGCCCACGTCGCCAGCAGCGAGCCGGCGATGCCGATGATGGCGGTGACGATGAAGCCGCCCGGGTCCTTGCCCGGCGTCAACAGTTTGGCGACCACGCCCACGACCAGTCCGATCACGAAAACCCAGAGCCAGTGCATGCGGTTCTCCTTTTCACGGGTTGACGGCGAAGCCCGATGTGCGGGCGCGTCCATGATGCCCTGATTGCATGGCGGCGTCGCGGGCGCGTGGGCGGCGAGCGCCCGGTGCGAGCGGCGTGGTAAAATTGCCGCCTTTGTTTCCTCACCGCGTGAGACAGCAATGCCCCAGCTCGCCAAGCGTGTCGGTCGCGCCAAACCCAGCGCGATCATGCTCATCGCCGAGAAGGCCAAGCAGCTCAAGGCCGCCGGTCGCGACATCATCAGCTTCTCCATCGGCGTGCCGAACTTCCTGCCCGGCGAACATGTCTACGCCGCCGCGCGCGAATCACTCTCGCGCGACTCCGGGCAGTACGGCAGCAACCGCGGCGCCGACGCGCTGCTGGATGCATTCCTCAAGCACATCGAGGTGCTCGGCTTCAGCGGCTACACGCGCACGAACCTGTCGATCGGCATCGGCGCCAAGCAGGTGCTGTACAACCTGGCCGAGGCGCTGCTGGACGAGGGCGACGAGATCTGCTTCGCCGCGCCGTACTGGACCAGCTACCGCGACATCGCCGACATCGTGGGCGCGAAGATCCACGTGATGCCGTGCGGGGCGGAGCAGAACTACAAGCTCACCCCGGCCCAGCTCGACGCCGCGCTCGCGCGCAAGCCGAAGGTGTTTCTGTTCAACAACCCGTCGAACCCCACCGGCATGGTCTACACCGGCGCGGAGATCGCCGCGCTGGCCGAGGTGCTGGTGAAGCATCCGGATACCTGGGTCATCACCGACGACATCTACAACGCGATGGTGTTCGACGGCATCGGTTACCACAACTTCGTGTTCGCCAGGCCAGAGCTGCGCGAGCGGGTGATCTTCGTCGATTCGGTCTCCAAGACCTACGGCATGCCGGGTTGGCGCGTAGGCCTGCTGGCCGGCCCCGAGGTCGTCGCCAAAGCCATCACCACGCTCAACTCCAACCACATCACCAGCCTGCCGGAAGTGATCACCGCCGCGGCCGTCGCCGCGCTGACCGGCCCGCAGGATGTGCCGCGGGCCAAGTGCCAGGAGTTCGCCGGCCGGCGCGACACCGTGTTCGCCGCGCTCACGGCGATTCCCGGCGTGGCCTGCCCGCGGCCGCAGGGCGCGTTCTACGCGTTCCCGGACATCTCGGTGGCATTCGGCAAGCGCCACGGCAGCATGAAGATCGACAACGACGTGGAGTTCTGCGCCGCGCTGCTGGAAGCCAAGGGCGTGGCCTGCGTG
>CALCWL010000426.1 GCA_937906285.1 uncultured Rhodanobacter sp.
GTTCGTGCTGACCATGTTCTGGCATGCCGTGCTGGGCTTGCAGGTGGTGGTCGAGGATTACGTGCATACCCGCTGGAAGGAGGTCGTGCTGCTCGTGGCGATCAAGTTCCTCGCGGTGCTGGGCGCACTGGCTGGCGTGCTGGCCGTGTTGCGCGTGGCGCTGACCCCCTGAGATAGAAACGCGAGGCCGGGACTCCATGGAAAGCTACAAGGTTCAGCAGCATCTTTATGACGTGATCGTGGTCGGCGCCGGTGGTGCCGGCTTGCGCGCGACCTTCGGCCTCGCCGAGAAGGGCCTCAAGGCGGCGTGCATCACCAAGGTCTTTCCGACGCGCTCGCACACGGTGGCGGCGCAGGGCGGCATTGCGGCCGCGCTCGGCAACATGAGCGAGGACAACTGGCGTTTCCACTTCTATGACACCGTGAAGGGCGGCGACTGGCTCGGCGACCAGGACGCGATCGAGTACATGTGCAAGCACGCGCCCGAAGCGGTGATCGAGCTCGAACATTACGGCGTACCGTTCTCGCGTACCGAGGATGGCCGGATCTACCAGCGCCCGTTCGGCGGCATGACCACGCACTACGGCAAGGGTACGGCGCAGCGCACCTGCGCGGCAGCCGACCGCACCGGCCACGCGATCCTGCACACGCTCTACCAGCAGGCGCTGGCGCACGACGCCACTTTCTTCGTGGAGTATTTCGCGATCGACCTCGTCTTCGACGAGGACGGCGTGTGCCGCGGCGTGCTGGCGCTGGACATGAACGAAGGCACCATGCACTTCTTCCGCGGCCACGCGGTGGTGCTGGCCACCGGCGGTTACGGCCGCGCCTACCTGAGCGCCACCTCGGCCCACACCTGCACCGGCGATGGCGGCGGCATGGTGTTGCGTGCTGGCCTGGCGCTGCAGGACATGGAGTTCGTGCAGTTCCATCCCACCGGCATCTACGGCGCCGGCTGCCTGATCACCGAGGGCGTGCGCGGCGAGGGCGGTTACCTCACCAACTCCGAAGGCGAGCGCTTCATGGAGCGCTACGCACCGCATGCGAAGGATCTCGCCTCGCGCGACGTGGTCAGCCGCGCGATGACGGTCGAGATCAACGAGGGCCGCGGGGTCGGCGAGCACAAGGATCACATCTTCCTCAATCTGATGCATCTCGGCCCGGAGGTGATCCACGAGCGGCTGCCCGGCATCGCCGAGTCGGCCCGCATCTTCGCCGGCGTCGACGTCAGCAAGCAGCCGATCCCGGTGTTGCCGACCGTCCACTACAACATGGGCGGCATCCCCACCAACTATCACGGCGAGGTCGTGCAGAAGCGCGGCGACGACGTGGATGCCGTGGTGCCCGGGCTGTTCGCGATCGGCGAGGCTGCCTGCGTGTCGGTGCACGGCGGCAACCGGCTGGGCTCCAACTCGCTGCTCGACCTGGTCGTGTTCGGTCGTGCCGTGGCGCATCGTTGCGCCGAGATCATCCAGCCCGGCACGCCGCACAAGGATCTGCCCGCCACCGCGCTGGACAAGGCGCTGGAGCGCTTCGACCGCCTGCGCAACGCCAACGGCAGCACGCCCACCGCGGCGATCCGGCTCAACATGCAGCGCACGATGCAGCGCTACGGCGCGGTGTTCCGCACCGGCGAGACGCTGGACGAAGGCAGCCAGAAGATCTCCGAGGTGTTCAAGACGTTCGAGGACGTCAAGGTCAGCGATCGTTCGCTGGTGTGGAACACCGATCTGATCGAGACGCTGGAACTGGCCAACCTGCTCGAGCAGGCGGTGGCGACCATGCACTCGGCCGCGCAGCGGCCGGAGAGCCGTGGCGCGCACGCCCGCGAGGATTTCCCGGAGCGCGATGACGAGCACTGGCTCAAGCACACGCTGGTGTGGGTCGACCGCGAAGGCAAGACCCGTTTCGACTCCCGCCCGGTGCATCTCGACACCTTGACCGACGAGGTGGCTTCGGTCCCGTTGGCCAAGCGCGTCTACTGAGTCGGTGCGTTCGATGTCACGTCCCGTTTTCGAGAATATGGAAGGGCAATGCCATGGGTGAATTCACGCTGCCACGGAACTCCAAGATCCAGCCCGGCAAGCATTACCCGGCCAAGGATGCGAAGAAGCCGCGGACCTTCCGCATCTATCGCTGGTCGCCGGACGACGACCAGAATCCGCGCATCGATACCTACGAGATCGACCTGGCCGCATGCGGTCCAATGGTTCTCGACGCCCTGCTGAAGATCAAGAACGAGATCGACCCGACGCTCTCGCTGCGCCGTTCCTGCCGCGAGGGCATCTGCGGTTCGTGCGCGATGAACATCGACGGCACCAACACGCTGGCATGCATCTGCGCGATCGACAGCGTCGCCAGCGGGGACGTGAAGATCTACCCGTTGCCGCACATGCCGGTGGTCAAGGACATCATCCCGGACCTCACCCATTTCTACGCGCAGTACGCCTCGATCAAGCCGTGGATTCGCACGCAGAGCCCGGCGCCGGGCAAGGAGCGCCTGCAGTCGCCGGAAGACCGCAAGAAGCTCGATGGCCTGTACGAGTGCATCCTGTGTGCCTGTTGCTCCACCAGCTGCCCGAGTTACTGGTGGAACGGCGACAAGTATCTCGGCCCGGCGATCCTGCTGCAGGCTTACCGCTGGATCGTCGACTCGCGCGACGAAACCACCGGCGAGCGCCTGGACGACCTGGAAGACCCGTTCAAGCTGTACCGCTGCCACACCATCATGAACTGCGCGCGCACCTGCCCGAAGGGCCTGAACCCGGCCAAGGCGATCGCCGAGATCAAGAAGCTGATGGTGGAGCGGCGCAGCGCATGATGCGTCGTGGATAAGGGTCGCCTGCGCTGGCGTGCCCGCCGCGGCACGCGCGAACTGGATGCCATGCTGGGCGGCTGGCTCGACGAGCGTTTCGAGCAGGCCGACGAGGCGCAGCGGCAGGCGTTCGACGAATTGCTCGACGCGCAGGACCCGGAGCTGTGGGACTGGATGATGGGCCACGCCCGTCCCGGGCGAGCGGACTGGCAGGCCATCATCGATGACATCCGCGCCCGCCATCGGCTTTGATTACTCCCCGTCGCGGCTGCTGCCGCGCTGCCTGTGGCTGGTGGCGACGCTCGCCGCGATCGCCGTGCTGGTCAGCGCCTTGCCGGCCTGGCTGCGCGCGGCGATGGTGGTCGCGCTGGCACTGGCGGCCTGGCAGGCGTGTCGCCGATTGGCGATGACTGTCGTGGTTGCCGCCGGCTGGAGCGCAGAGTCGGGCTGGACCCTGCATACCGTGGACGGCGAGGATCATCCCGCCAGCCTGGCGTCGTTCCGCGTGCTGGGCGATCTGGTCTGGCTGCGCATGCAATCGGCACAGCACGGCATCTGCGTGCTGCTGCTGGCGTCGGACAACAGCGATGCCGACATCCGCCGCCGTCTGCGCATGCGCCTGGCGACGATGCAACCGGGCGAGGCGCTGCCGCGCTGGTGAAATGGCGGCAACTTCACCAGCTCGGCGTGGTCCGACCGAATGACCGATAATGCTGGTCCGGGCGGCCCGCCCCATGCCATCACCACAAGCGAATCGCCCATGTTCCGACCGCTCGAATTCTTCATCGGCCTGCGCTACACGCGCGCCAAGCGTCGCAACCAGTTCATCTCCTTCATTTCCACCGTGTCGATCGTGTGCATCGCGATCAGCGTGATCGCGCTGATCACGGTGATGTCGGTGATGAACGGTTTCGACTACCAGATGCGCTCGCGCATCCTGGGCGCGGTGTCGCAAGCCACGATTACCAGCGTCGACGGGCCGATCAGGGACGTGCCGCGTGCGCTGCAGGTTGCGCAGGCCAATCCGCACGTGCTGGGCGCAGCTCCGTTCGTGGAATCCGAGGCCATGCTGATCGGCCAGCGCTCGGCCGGCGTGCGGGTGCGGGGCATCGACCCGGCGCAGGAGCCGAAGGTGGTCGACATCGGCCAGCACATGGTCGAAGGCACGCTCGCCGACCTGCGCCCGGGCGACTGGAACATCGTGCTGGGCCGCGACCTGGCGATGCAGCTCGGGGTGGGCGTGGGCGACCGCGTGACCATGGCGGTGCAGGAGTTGCGTGCCACGCCGATGGGCGGCATCCCGCGCATGCGCAGCTTCCACGTCACCGGCACGTTCCAGCTCGGCATGGAGCAGTTCGACTCCGGCCTGGCCCTGGTCAACATGCGCGATGCCGAAAAGCTCAACGATCTCGGCGGCCCCACCGGCATCCGGCTGCGCCTGGACGACCTGTTCAGCGCCCGCCCGGTGGCGCGCGAACTGGCCGACCAGCTGGGCCAGTACTACGGCGTGCGCACCTGGATGGACGAGAACGCCAACCTGTTCCATGCGCTGTCGATGGAAAAGCTGGTGATGTTCATCATCCTGTCGCTGATCGTGCTGGTGGCGGTGATCAACCTGATCTCGATGCTGATGATGCTGGTCACCGACAAGCAGGCGGACATCGCGATCCTGCGCACGCTGGGGGCCACGCCGCGCAGCATCATGGGCACCTTCATGGTGCAGGGCCTGCTGGTGGGCTTCGTCGGCATCGGCTTCGGCGTGGGCTTCGGCGCGCTGCTGTCGTGGAAACTGCCGGGAATCGTCAAGTGGATCGAGCACACTTTCCACGTCACTTTCCTGTCGCCGGACATCTATTACATCAGCGAGGTACCCAGTCGACTGAACTGGCCCGACGTGGGCTGGACCGCGCTGCTGACCTTCGTCTTCGCGCTGCTGGCCACCCTCTATCCCGCCTGGCGCGCCTCGCGCACGCAGCCGGCGCAGGCGCTGCGTTATGAATAAGGCCGCCATGAACGACAAGACCGAACACGTGCTGCGCGCCAGCCGTGTCGCCAAGACCTATGCCGAAGGCGGCCTCAGCACGAACGTGTTGAGCGACGTCAGTTTCGAGCTGAAGCGCGGCCAGACCATGGCGATCGTCGGCGCCTCCGGTTCGGGCAAGAGCACCTTGCTGCACATCCTCGGCGGGCTGGACGCATTGACCGCCGGCGAAGTGGAGGTGGATGGCCGCGTGCTGTCGAAGCTCTCCGACGCCGAGCGCGGCCGCGTGCGCAACCGCTCGCTGGGCTTCATCTACCAGTTCCACCACCTGCTGCCCGAGTTCACCGCGCTGGAGAACGTGTGCA
>CALCWL010000427.1 GCA_937906285.1 uncultured Rhodanobacter sp.
GCTCCGAGGTGGTCGAGGGCGTGGTGGTGGAGAAGGGCAGCGTGATCGGCATGGGCGTGTTCCTCGGTCAGTCCACCCGCATCTACAACCGCGCCACCGGCGAGGTCAGCTACGGCCGCGTGCCCGCCGGCAGCGTGGTGGTGGCCGGCAGCCTGCCGGCAAAGGACGGCAGCCACAGCCTGTACGCGGCGATCATCGTCAAGCAGGTGGACGCGAAGACCCGCGGCAAGACCAGCATCAACGACTTGCTCAGGAGCGGCGAATGAACCTCACCCTGTACGGCCTGCCCACCTGCGACACCTGCCGCAAGGCGCGCAACTGGCTGGCCCGCTTCGACGTGGCGCACGACTTCGTCGACTACCGCGCCAACCCGGTGCCGGCGGCCACGCTGAAGGACTGGGCGGCGCAGCTCGGCGGCTGGGAAAAGCTGGTCAACAAGTCCTCCACCACCTGGCGCAACCTGCTGCCGCAGCGCAAGAACCCCGGCAGCGATCCGGAGTGGACGCTGCTCCTGAAGGAATATCCCGCGCTGATCCGCCGCCCGGTGGTGGTGCAGGGCGACGGCACGGTGAGCGTGGGTTTCACCGACAACGGCTTCAAGAAGCTGTTCGGGCGCTGACGTGACGATGCGCCTTTCGAAGATCGGCCTGGTGGCAACGATCGCGCTGTGGCTGGCATTGGTCGCGTTCGGCAACCTCACCGATTACGGCAGCAATCTGGCCTTCGTGCAGCACGTGCTGGCGATGGATTCGATCTTCCCCGACGCCACCATCCGCTACCGCGCGATCCACGCGCCGCTGCTGCAGCACGCGGCGTACGTGCTGATCATCGCCGCCGAAACGCTGGCCGCCGTGCTGTGCAGCGTCGGTGCCTGGCGCATGTGGTGCGCGCGCCGCGCGTCCGCGATGGCGTTCCGTCGCGCCGGACAGCTTGCCGTGGCCGGGCTCACCCTCGGCGTGCTGCTGTGGCTGGGCGGTTTCATGGCGATCGGCGGCGAGTGGTTCGGCATGTGGATGTCCCCGCAGTGGAACGGCCTGGCCAGCGCGTTCCGTTTCGTCGTGGTGCTGCTGCTGGCGCTGGTCTGGCTCGGCCAGCGCGACGACGAGCTCGGGCATTGAAGATGACCCACGGTCGCAGCCGCCGCTTTCGCAACAATCTGCGCATCGAGCGCGACAACGCCGCGCTGTATGCGCGACTGGCCGAGCTGGCCGATGAGCCGCAACTGCAGCACGTCTACCGGCGCATCGCCGCGGGCGAGCGTCGCAACGCGCAGTTCTGGGAAGCGCATCTGCGCGAACTGGGTGAAGCCGTGCCGCCGCCGCGGATCGGCCTGCGCGTGCGGGCGCTGAGCTGGTTTGCGCAACACTTCGGCACCGAGTTCGTGATGCCGACCGTGGTGCGGCTGGAGCATGCCGACCACGACGCCACGCCGGTCGACCGCAGCGGCCATCGCGACCACTTTCCGATGCCGCGGGCGGGCGGGCCGCACGGGCTTCGCCATCGCGCGCAGAGCGGCAACACCTTGCGCGCCGCCGTGCTCGGCGCCAACGACGGGCTGGTGTCCAACGTCAGCCTGGTGATGGGCATGGCCGGCGCGAGTTCTACCAGGCGCAGATCACCGAGCGCGCCGAACGCCTGGCGGTGGCCCCGGAAGATGGCCGCGAACATATCGCCGGCATCTATCGCGACAAGGGGCTGGAGCCGGCGGCCGCCGAACACCTCGCCGAACACGTGGCCGAAGCGCCGCGCGCGGCGCTGGACATGCTGGTGCGCGAGGATCTCGGCGTCGACCCGGCCGAACTGGGCGGCTCGGCCTACGGCGCGGCGATCTCCTCGTTCTGCCTGTTCGCCTGCGGTGCGCTGTTTCCGGTGGCGCCGTATTTCTTTCTCGGCGGACAGGCGGCCCTGCTGGCCAGCGCCGGTTCCACCGCGGTCGGACTCGCTTTGATCGGCATCGGTACTTCGTTGTTCACCGGGCGCGGCATGCTCTTCTCGATCGCCCGGCAGTTCGCCATCACCAGCGTTGCGGCGGCGATCACCTTTGGCGTGGGGCATCTGCTGGGAGTCGCGCTGACCTAGCTTGGTATGCTGCGCCATCGTCCGTCACGCCAAGCCCATGCCCATGTCCGACGTCCTCGAACTCGCCTGCGACCTGATCCGCCGCCGTTCGGTGACGCCCGAGGATGCCGGCTGCCTGCCCTTGATCGCCGCGCGGCTGGAGCGCGCCGGCTTTCGCGTCGAACACCTGCGCTACGGCGAGGTGGACAACCTCTGGGCCACTCACGGAGGCGCCGGGTCGACCCTGGTCTTCCTCGGCCATACTGACGTGGTGCCCAGCGGCCCGGAAGCTGCGTGGCAGAGCCCGCCATTCGGACCCACCATCCGTGATGGCCGTTTATACGGCCGCGGCGCGGCGGACATGAAGGGTTCGGTGGCGGCGATGACGGTGGCGCTGGAGCAATTCGTGGCCGCGCACCCCGCTCATCGCGGCCGACTCGGCCTGCTGCTGACCAGCGACGAGGAAGGTCCGACCAATCTCGACGGGGTGCGCCGCGTGGTCGAGCATCTCCGCGGGCGCGGCGAGCGCATCGACTGGTGCGTGGTGGGCGAGCCCTCGGCGAAGGAAACACTCGGCGACCTGATTCGCGTCGGACGTCGCGGCTCGCTGTCGGGCACGCTCGTCGTGCGCGGCGTGCAAGGCCACGTGGCGTATCCCGAGAAGGCGCTCAACCCGATCCACGCGTTCGCCCCCGCCCTGGCCGAACTGGCCGCCGAGCGCTGGGACGAAGGCAACGACGATTTTCCGCCCACCTCGTTCCAGGTCTCCAACCTCAACGCAGGCACCGGCGCCAACAACGTGATCCCCGGCGAACTCGTGGCGCTGATCAACTTCCGTTACTGCACCGCCAGCCGCGCCGACGACCTGCGCGCACGCACCGAGGCGATCCTGCAACGACATGGCCTGGACTTCGCGCTGGACTGGAACCTCTCCGGCGAACCGTTCCTCACGCCACCCGGCGGCGTCCTGCGCGAAACCGTGGTGGCGGTCTGCCGCGAACTGTGCGGCCTCGATCCCGAGCAAAGCACCGGCGGCGGCACGTCGGACGGCCGCTTCATCGCGCCGCTCGGCGCCGAGGTGGTGGAGCTTGGCCCGGTCAACGCCACCATCCACAAGGTGGACGAGTGCGTGACGGTCGCGGAGCTGGAAAAGCTGCCAGCGCTGTATCGGGCGGTGTGCGAGCGGTTGCTGGGGTAGTTGCCAAAGGCGCGGGAAGCGGATCACCGCGCCAACATAAGCCACTCTTGATCCTGTCAGAGCAGATCTTTGGCCGACGTGCGTTGTTCCCCGGCCTCGTCCGGCTGGCCGCCCTTGAGTCCCTTGCGGAAATCGGCGATGGCGCCGCCGAGGTCGCGGCCGACGTTGCGCAGCTTGCCGGTGCCGAACACCAGCAGTACCAGCACGAGCAGCACGATCCAGTGCGAAAAGCTGTTCAGTCCGAGCATGGTGCGGATTCCTGTCATGGATGGGGGCGGGGATGCGCCGGCGAAGGCGCGGCTTGCGGATGGCTCGAAAGGCCGAGCGACGGCGTGGGCGCGGCGAGGCATTGCAGCGTGCCGTGCGCGCCGATGGCCCGGGCGGGGCAGCGGTAGTCCAGCGTGGCCACTAGTGTGGGCGTGATCTCGGCAAAGCCGAGCACGGCGCCGCCATGTTCGTGCACGAAGGCTTCGGCGACGGTGCGGCTGGCGAACGGCGCCAGGGTCGGTCCCATCGAACCGGCCAGCGGCTGCCAGGCCACGTAGGAGGCGGTGCGTGCGTCGGTGAAGCTGGCGGCGGCGTGGGCGGGTTGCTGCCAGTCGATGCGCGCGCTGTCCTGCACGTACAGCTCCTGCAGCGCGGCCTGGTTCTCCGGCTGCAGCACGTAGGCAAAGAAGTCGCGGGTGGAATCGAACACCAGCGGCTTGGTGCGTCCGCTTACCCAGGCTTCCGCGCGCGGGCCGGGCGAGCCGTCCAGGTACATGCCGCACACGGCGCAGGCGTCGTCCGGGTGGGTGTCGACCGCGTGCTGGGCGGGTGCGTGGCCACCGCCGCAGCCGGCGAGCAGGGCCAGCGCCAGGACCAGCGCGGCCGGGCGGGTGCAGTGGATGCGCATGCGATTCTCCTCAGACTTCCTTGCGCCGGAACGCGAACAGCGCCCACGCGAACGGCAGCACTGCCCAGGCCAGCATCACCAGGCCCAGCAGCAGCGGCGAATAGTCGTGGTGGGCGGTCATGCCGGTGAGCAGGTCGTTGCCGGCACCGTCGCCCAGCGCGGTGAGGTTGACCAGGCGGAACACGTCGACCGGGTTGAGCAGCAGCAGGTACGGATACACCGCCCGCTCCACCGGGTTGCCGCCACTGACCACCAGCAGCGCCAGCAGCGCGAGGTCGAACAGCACCACGCTGGCGAGCCAGCCGATCAGCGCCAGGCCGGCGGCGCGCGACTTGTCGGCAGTCTGCACGCTGATCAGGCAGGCCAGCCCGACGAAGCAGGCGCCCAGCAGCGAGGCGCTGAGGATGAAGCGGCCGATGTGCAGCCACGCCTGCAGCGTCTGCGCGGGCGGCTGCATCCACTGCATGATCGCCACCGCCAGGCCGAAGCCGGCCAGCGTGGCGGCGGCCAGCGCGCCGCAGTGGCCGAGGAACTTGCCGGCCACCAGCTGGCCGCGCGAGAGCGGGTAGCTCAGCATCAGCAGCAGGGTGCCGTCGTCGCGCTCGCCGACGATGGCGTC
The DNA here is from genome assembly GCA_937906285.1 of uncultured Rhodanobacter sp. GTDB lineage: Bacteria > Pseudomonadota > Gammaproteobacteria > Xanthomonadales > Rhodanobacteraceae > Rhodanobacter. The sequence continues at coordinate 4,771 of CALCWL010000427.1, forward strand.
GTAGGCGATCAGCAGGCCGATCAGCGGGATCACGAAGGCGCCCAGCGTGGTCAGGCTGGCCAGCGTGGCGTCGAACGAGGTGAAGCCCACGCGGCCGGCGGCGGCGCTGCCGAACCAGGCAATGCCCAGCGCCAGCAATGCGAACAGGATGGTCAGCGCGACCGTCCAGCGGTTGCGGAAGTCGTCGCGGAACTCTTTCCCGGCGACGGTCAGCACGGTGTTCATGCGCAGGCCTCCGCCATGCTGTGCTGGCCGGCGCCCAGCCAGTCGTAGAGCTGCGCCAGGGTAGGTTCGCGCACGTCGAGGTCGGCCACCGCGGGGTCGGCGAGCAGTTCACGCAGCACCGGCAGCTTGCCGGCGCGCGGCACCTGCAGTTCCAGCAGGCCGTCCGGGCGCAGCAGGGCAGGCAGGCCGCGCGCGTCCAGCCGGACCAGCAGCCCGCTGGCGGCGTCCTCGCGCGGGCGCAGCAGCAGGCGCGCGGGCAGCGCGGCCTGTTCGCCCAGCGCGTCGAGGCTGCCGGCGGCGAGCAGGCGGCCCTGGCGCAGGATCAGCGCGCCGTCGATGTGCGGCTCCAGCTCGGCCAGCAGGTGCGAGGAGAGCAGCACGCTGCGCCCGTCCGCGCGCAGCTCGCCGACGATGCGGTACAGCTCGCGCGATGCCTGCGGGTCGAGCCCGGTGGTCGGCTCGTCCAGCAGCACCAGTTCCGGCGAGCCCAGCAATGCCTGGGCCAGGCCGAGGCGCTGGCGCATGCCTTTGGAATAGGTGCCGATGCGCCGGTCGGCGGCGTGCGCCAGGCCCACGCGCTCCAGCAGCGCCGTGACCTGGCCGCGCGGCGCCTGCTTCAGCCGGGCCAGGTAGTCGAGCAGTTCGCGCCCGCTGAGGCTGGCGTAGAAGGTGGCGTTCTCGGGCAGGTAGCCGATGCGCCGGCGCAGCGCGTGCGCGCGCCACGGCGACTGGCCGAGCACCTCGAGGCGGCCGCCGCTGGGCGCGATCAGACCCAGAATGAGCTTGATCAGGGTGGACTTGCCGGCGCCGTTGTGGCCGAGCAGGCCGATCACCCGGCCGCGCGGCACGCAGGCGCTGATGCCGTCGAGCGCGGCGAGCGCGCCGTAGCGCTTCGCCAGCGCCTCGAATTCAATCGCGTGGTTCATGGTCGGGCCGGAAGGAGGAGGGGGCTTGCATCAGCGGGCGGCTGTCCTGCACCGACGGCGGCGTGAACACCGGGAACGCGCGCTGCACGTAGCGCAGCAGCAGCACCGAGGGGCTGGACATCAGGTTGCGTGCGGAGGGGTATTTCCACAGCAGCACGTCGACGCCGTCGTTGGGACGGAACGGCACGTCGCCGATGCCGTCGGCGTCCAGGTCCCAGCCGAGGTAGTCGCTCCAGAAATTGCCGCGGCCGTGCGCCGACCACTCCTGGGCGAGGTTCTGCACGTATTTCACCTGGATGCGGTTGTCCACGAAGCGGTTGCGCCACAGGCGGTTGTTCTCCGAGCCGGCGGTGACGTGGATGCCGATCTGCGAGTCGGCGACGAGGTTGTCGTGGAAGTCGTTGAACTGCGACAGGTAGACGAACAGGCCCTTGCCCTCGGTGCCCTCGACGGTGCCGCCGGCGTCGTCGCGCTGGCCGTCGATGCGGTGCACGCGGTTGCCGGCGATCTCGCTGTGCGCGATGTAGTTGAGCAGGAAGCCGTAGGACTGCTCGTCCTCGGAACTGTTGCCGATCACCTTCAGGTGGTGCGAGGACATCAGCGCGTAGCCGGCCAGGTTGCCGCGGCTGACGTTGTCCAGCAGCAGGTTGTCCTGCGAATACATGTAGTGGATGCCGTAGCGCACGCCGTGCACCACGTTGCGCGCGATGGTGTTGTGCGGGCTGACGTAGACGTAGATGCCGTCGCGCGAGTCGGCCACGTCGTTGCCCTCGATGGTGCAGCCGGTGTCGTTCCACAGGTGGATGCCGTCGCCGCGGTCGGCCACGCGCAGCGAGCGCATGCCGCGGATCACGTTGTGCGCCACGCGCACGTTGGCGGCGCCGTCGAGGTAGACGCCGAACAGGCTTTCCTCGATGCGGTTGCCTTCGAGCGTGACCTCGCGCGCCCGGCGCTCGACGAAGATGCCGGCGTTCATCGCGGTGAGGTCGGTGCCGCTGCGGCGCACGGTGAGGCCGCGCACGGTGACGTTGGCGGCGGCGATGCGCACGACGTCGCCCGAGCCGCCGCCATCGAGGATCGCGCCGGGCTCACCGAGCAGGGTGACGGGTTTGTCCAGCTTGAGGTGCACCGCGTGCACGCCGGCCGGCACGCGGACGGTGGCGCCCGGCGCCGCGTCGGCCACGGCCTGTTCCAGCGGCTGGCGCGCATGCGCCGGCAGCGCCGGCGACAGCGCCAGCAGCAGGGCCGCAAGGATGCGAAGCATGTTCATGGCAGCGGAAGACCCGGCCGTGCCGCCGCGTGGTGCGGCGGCACGGCGCGGCTCAGGCCTCGACCAGCATCCGCCCGCTCATCTCCATGTGCATCGCATGGCAGAAGAACGTGCAGTAGTACCAGAACACCCCCGCCTTGTCGGCGGTGAAGGTGGCCGAGGCGGTGGCGCCGGGGCTGATCTCCATGTTGACGCCGTAGTTGACGATGCAGAAGCCGTGGCTGACGTCCTCCACCGCGTCGATGTTGGTCACCACCACGGTCACCTCGTCGCCCTTCTTCACCTTGAAGCTGCCCATGCTGAAGATCGGCGCGGCCGAGGTCATGTACACGAACACCTTGCGGCCTTCGCGGATGACCTTGCTGTCGGACAGCACGTTGATGCCGTGGCGCTTGGCCATGGCCACCGTCTCGGCGAAGAACGGGTCGTCGCGGTCCCAGCTCTTCCTGACCTTGTCGATCAGCAGCCTGCGGTGCAGCAGGATCACGTCGTGCGGCTCGGCGTAGACCGGGCCGTCGGCGACCAGCTTCATGGTCTCGCCGGAGATGTCGATCAGCTGGTCGTTGTCCGGATGCAGCGGGCCGGTGGGCAGGAAGCGGTCCTTGGAGAACTTGTTCAGCGACACCAGCCACTTGCCGTCGGCGTCGCGCGTCTCGCCCATCGAGGTGTGGCAGTGGCCGGGCTGGTAGGCCACGTCGATCTTCTGGCGCAGGTAGTTGACCTTCTTGCCGTCGTGGGCGGCGATCGCGTCGGCGATGTTCCACTTGGCGATCTGGCTGTCGATGAACAGCGTGGTGTAGGCGTTGCCGCGGCCGTCGTAGGCGGTATGCAGCGGGCCCAGGCCCAGCTCCGGCTCGGCCACCACCACGTCACGCGGGTCCTTCAGCTTGCCGGCGAACCAGTCGTCGATGCGGCTCCACTCCATCACGGTGACGGTGGGCGACAGCTTGCCGTTGGCCACCACGTACTTGCCGTCGGGGCTGGCGTTGATGCCGTGCGGGTTCTTCGGGACCGGGATGTACAGGGTGAACGCGGAGCCGTGGCGGCCGTCCAGCACCGGCACCTTCGAGCTGCCGATGGTCTTGAACTTGCCCTGCTTCACTGCCTCCTCGATGCGCGCGATGTTGAACACCACCACCCAGTCCCGCTCGGCCTGCATCGTGCTGGGCAGGTCCACGCCCTTCTCGCTGTTGTAGCAGGTGGAGATGGCGTACTTGCCGGTGTAGTCGGCCTCGGTGTTGTCCAGGTTGCCGTCCACCAGCACCTGCCAGGCGACTTCCATGGTGTCGCCGTCGATGGCGCTGAACATGGTCTGGTACTTGTCCGGGTCGTCCAGGTCGCGGCCGTCGTTCGGCGCCGGGATCAGGAACTCGCCGTTGGCGAACACGTAGCCGGTGCGCGGCGCGCGCTGCACGCGCAGGCCGTGGATCGCCTGCACGTTGGGTACGTCGATGATGCGGTCGGTGCGCATCACGTCGCAGCGGATGCGCGCGACGCGGGTGTGCGCCTTGTCGTTGATGAAGATGTAGCGGCCGTCGTAGTGGCCGTCGGTCTGGCTCATGTGCGGGTGGTGGCAGTCGCCGCCGGGCGGGAAGTTCGGCCCCAGCACGCGCTTGCTCTCGTTGGTGACGCCCCAGCCGATGGTGAAGTCGGGGTTGAACACCGGGATGCGCATCAGCTCGCGCATCGAGGGCACGCCGACCAGGCGCACCTCGCCGGACTGGCCGCCGCTCCAGAAGCCGTAGTACTCGTCGAGCTGGCCGGGTGGCACGTGGTCGGAGGCTTCGCCGGCGGTGGAGGCCGCCTTGGCCGGACCGGCGGCGCCCGCCGCGCCGGCGAGGCCAGCCAGTGCGCTGTTCTTCATGAAGTTGCGGCGTGCGGGGTTGCCCGGTTCCGCGGCATGGCCGGACTGGCCGGGTTGGTTGCTCGATTCGTCGTGCATGGCATTCCATCCGTTCGGATCGTGGTGGTTCAGTCGGCGACCTTCGCCGGCCCGCGGGTTTCCGGCGTCGCCGCCGGGGTAATCGTCAGCACCGGAGTAGGCAGCGGCCGCGCGGCGCGCTCGCGCTTCTTGCGGCGCTCCACCAGCGGCGGGCACTTCTGGTCGTTGGCGTAGGTGACCTGGCAGTCCAGGCAGTAGTGGCATTCGTTGAAGTTGATCTGGCCGATCGCGTTGATCGCCTTCACTTCGCATTCGTTGGCGCAGATCTGGCAGGGACGGCCGCATTCCTTGCGCCGGCGCAGCCACTCGAACAGGTGCCAGCGACCGGACACCGCCAGCCCGGCGCCCAGCGGACACACGTAGCGGCAGTAGAACTTGTTGTTGAACGCCGCCACCGCCACCAGCGCCACGGCATAGAGCACGTAGCCCCAGGAGCGGGCGAAGTGCAGCGTGATGGCGGTCTTGAACGGCTCGATCTCGGCGTAGTGCTCGGCCAGGTTGAGCGACTGCAGCGACATGCCGAACAGCACCAGCAGCACGATGTACTTGATCGCCCACAGCCGTTCGTGCAGGTACTGCGGCACCTCGAACTGCGGCACGTGCAGCCGGCGCGCCAGCTTGTTCACCAGCACCTGCAGCGCGCCGAACGGGCACAGCCAGCCGCAGTAGATGCCACGCCCGAGCAGCAGCAACGTGGCGGCCACGAACACCCACAGGATGAACACCAGCGGATCCATCAGGAAGGTGGACCAGTGGAAGCCGTGCAGCACCGCCTGGATGAAGGTGAGGATGTTCACCACCGACAGCTGCGCCAGCCCGTACCAGCCGATGAACACCAGCGTGTAGATCAGGAAGCCCACGCGCAGGCGTTCGAGCAGGTGCGGGCGCGTCACGATCCAGTCCTGGAACATCAGGATCAGGGTGAGCACGGTGAGCCCCGCCACCAGCAGCGCGATGTCGACGCGCCGCCCGTGCCACACCTTCTGCCACAGCGGCGCGTCGGCCGGCAGTGCGTCGGCGTCCGCCGCGGCCGCCGCTTCCGGACGCGTGGTGTAGACCGCCGGCATGCGGTAGTCGCGGGTGAAGGTGTGGTAGATGCTCTGCAGCGGGCCGACCTGGCGGTTCACCATCAGCTGCAGCGTCCACGGCCGGGTGGCGTCGAAGCCGCTGCCGCCGTGGCGCACGATGAAGATCGCCTGCTCGGCGAAGGCCGGCTTGCCGCGCAGCGGGGTGTCGTTCAACTGCACCAGGTCGGTGTCCTTGAACAGCACCAGCTTGCCGTCCTGCAGCAGGTGCACGCGGTCGAAGATGCCGCCGCGCACGTAGCCCACGCCCTTGAACGAGTAGATGCCGTTGGCCATCACCGCGATCGCCGTATCGCCAGGCTTGAGCTGCCTCATCAGCTCGGCGTGGGCCGCCTCGCCGAGCAGGTTGCGGCCCACCGTGGGCGGGGTGACGTCGGCGAAGTACAGGTCGATGAAGACATCGCCCTCGTGGCCTGGTGCCGGTGCCGTGGGATCATCGACCAGGCCGCTCTCCGGCTGGCCCTTGAAGGCATCGGTGATTGCCTGGCGCTTGAGCTGCAGGTGGCCGATCGCGCCGTTGCCGGTCAGCGTGTCCCAGTCGGCCGGCTGGTAGTAGTCGGCGCGCACGGCGGCGACCTTGGCGTCGGTGTCGGTCGCGCCGGCGATCAGCTTGCGCGAGGCGGCCACCTTCAGCGCCGAGTTCATGATCGTCTCGTTGGCGACCATCGAAGTCACCGTGGCGCTGCTGATCGCGTCGATGCGCACGCTGCCGCTGGCGCCGCCGCCGACCACGATCTGGTCGTCCACGCGGTGACCGATGTAGCGGGCCACGAAGTCGTACAGCTTGTGTACCGGGATGCCGACCAGGAGGATCGGCTCGTGCTGCTCCAGCACGCGGACGTCGCGGATGCTGCCGTCGGTGCCGATCGACACCAGCATGTTGATCGGCGCGCCGGAGTAGGCCGGCACCGGCGCCACCATCACCGTCTCGAACACGTAACCGATCACCTGGTCGCCGTGGTACACGGCCGCGGCGGGCGGATTGCCCTCGACGTCGCCGAAGCGGTCGGCCTGCGGGAACACCTGGTGCAGCGGCGGATACTTCGCGTCGATGCCGGCCAGCGCTGCCGAGGCGGGCAGCAGCAACAGCAGCGCGAGCAGCAGCCGGGCGATGAGTGAGCGTGCGTCGCGCATCAGGCCAGCTCCGCCGTGCCGGCGATCAGCGGCAGTTCGCGCGAGCGCCAGCGCTGCCCGCCAGTGCGCGAGAACGCCAGCCACTGGTGGTCCTGCGCGTCCATCAACGACGACAGCCGCGGCAGCTCCAGCGAAAACGCCGCCGTGCTCATGCCGTCGGCCAGCACCGAACGTTGCGCCATCACGGTCACGCTGGAATAGCTTTGCGGCGACCAGCCGGTGCGCGGGTTGACGATGTGGAACAGCCGCCGGTCGGCGGAGAAGAACACGCGGTAGTTGCCCGAGGTCGACAGCGCCGCGTTGCGCAGCTGCAGCACCGCTGCCACCCGGCCCGTGTCGCGCGGGTCGACGATGCCCACGTTCCAGTGTCGTCCGGGATCGTTGCCGCTGATCGCCTGGATGTCGCCGCCGGCGTCGATCAGGGCGTACTCGATGCCTGCCGCGCGCAGCGCCGCGATGCCCTGGTCGACCACGTGGCCCTTGGCGATGCCGTCCAGGGTGACCGCCATGCCGGGGCGCAGCAGCCGCGCGCCGCGCGCGTCCAGCACGAGGTCGCGGTAGCCGACCAGCGCGTCGCGACCTTCGGCCAGGTGCTGCTCGTGCGCGTCGGTGCGGCTCGCGCCGCGCAGTGTTTCGAAGTAGCGCAGCACCGGCAGCACGGTCGGATCGAATGCGCCGTCGGTCAGCCGCGACAGCGACAGCGCCTGGCGCAGCACCGCATCCAGCTGCGCCGGCACCTGCGCCAGCTGGCCGTCGCGGTTCAACCGCGCCAGCGGGCTGGCCGGGTCGAAGCGGCTCAGCTGCGCGGCGGTCGCAGCCATGCGCGCGAACGCGGCTTCGATCGCCACGCCCGCGGCTTGCACGTCGTCGGCCAGGCAGGTCACTGCCATCGAGGTCTGCATCAGCGTACGCTCGCGGCGCACCTGCCACAGGTTCTGCTTGCGCTTGAGCACCGCCCAGCCGCCACCGGCCAGCAGGCCGCCTGCGATGGCGAGCTGGCCGGCCTGCTTCAGCCAGCGCCGGCGGTCGGGCGAACGCAGGTCGTCGGAAGCGGAGGGACGGTGCATGGGATGTCTCCCGGGATGAGTTATTGAACGCGTGCGTGCGGGCGAGGTCAGGCCGTGGCCGCCACGCGTGGCGGCGGCTCGGCGACGACGGCATCGCGCTCGGCATCGCGCACGCCCAGGCGCCGCTGCAAGGCGGGGCTGGTGGTCGTGTACTGCAGGTTCACCTTGTCGCCGGGATGCAGATGCGCATGCACGGCGAACGCGCACAGCGCGCTTTCATGGAAGCCCGACAGGATCAGCTTCTTCTTGCCCGGGTAGGTGTTGATGTCGCCCACCGCGAAGATGCCGGGCACCGAGGTCTGGAAGGTCGCCGGGTCCACCACCAGTTGCTGGCGTTCCAGTGCCAGCCCCCACTCGGCGATCGGCCCCAGCGCCGGATGCAGGCCCCAGAACACCAGCAGGTGCGAGGCCTCGATGCGCTGGACCATGCCGCTGCGCGTGCGCACGCGGACCTGCGCCAGCGCGTCGTCCGCCGTTTCCAGGCCGACGATGTCGCCCTCGCAGAACTGCATGCGCCCCTCGTCGCACAAGGCCTGCATGCGTGCCACGCTGGCCGGCGCCGCGCGGAAGGTCGACGAGCGGTGCACCAGCACCACGCTGCGCGCACGCTCGACCAGCTCCAGCGCCCAGTCCAGTGCCGCATCGCCGCCGCCGGCGATCACGATGTCCTGGTCGTCGAAGAGCGCCGGCCGGGTCACCTTGTAGTGCAGCGTGCGGCCCACCAGCGGCGCCGCTTCCGGCAGGTTCAGCGTGCGTGGTGCGAACGCGCCCAGGCCGCCGGCGATGATCACCGCGCCCGCGTCGAACACGAGCCCGCCGCTGGTCTGCAGGCGGAAGCAACCGTCCTGCATGCGTTCCAGCGAGGTGACGGTGTGGCCCAGGTGGAACTGCGGGGCGAACGGCCGGATCTGCTGCTGCAGCCGCTCGATCAACTCGCGCCCGCTGCATGCCGGCACCGCCGGAATGTCGTAGATCGGCTTGTCCGGATACAACTCGATGCACTGGCCGCCGGCCTGCGGCACCGAATCGATCACGTGCGCGCTGAGTCCGAGCAGACCCAGCTCGAAAACCTGGAACAGGCCGACCGGGCCTGCGCCGATGATGACGGTGTCGCAGCTGATCACTGATCGCGCCCGCTTGTGGACGGGGCAGATCATGCGCGTGCGCCATGCTGTCGCGCTTGACCGTGGTCAACTTCGCCCGGGTGATCCATGCGGTCGAATGTCGCGCCGGCAATGACGCACGCCGCGCGACGAGGTGCATCTGCGATCAGGCGGGTTCGGGCGGCGCACGGCGCCGCCGCATGCCGCCGGTTACCTCAACCCAGCCGCGCCCACGCCCGCACCGGAAACGTGCCCATGCCTGCCATGCGCATCGGCACGGCGGAGAAGCGCAGCTTCTCGGCGGGCAGCGCGGCGAGTGAGGCTAGGTTCTCGACGATCGGGATGCTGGCGGCCAGCAGGATCGAGTGGGCGGGCCTTTGCGGATCGCCGGTGTCGTCGATGTCGAGCGCGTCGATGCCGACCAGCACCGCGCCGTGATCGCGCAGGTACTCCGCGCCGTCGCGGCTGAGGAA